>JAHKKJ010000025.1 GCA_020027655.1 Deltaproteobacteria bacterium
GCGTCGTGATCTCGGGCGAAAGCGACGTGAACCAATACAATGAGATCGGCAATCAGCCGATAGGGTATTTGCAGCGTGTTCATTGCACTGGAAGAATAAGCTCAACATAAGCCAATAGGGCGAGGCACGGAAGCAACCACAACGGAAATTCGTGCGCCTTTTTTCTCTCGGCGGCGCTTGACCGTCCCTGTTTTAGCCCTTAAACTTTCGCCGACGGTCTGTTTTACACAACCACTTGGAATGATAGGTCGAAAGTACATCAGGGCCGCAATCACGGCCAGTTCCCTCTTGTTTTTGACTCTCGATGGAAATACCCAAGAGAAACAGAAACAATCGGTAACGCGGTCGTCTTCATCCCGAAAAGTCGCTCCGGTGGACGCCGAGCTTGCCAGGTTGCGGGCTGAAGTCATCGAGAAGATGAAGGAATCACGGGCCAGCGCTGAAAAGTTGCTGGCGATTCACGAAGAGGAAAAGACCAAGCTCACGACTGAATACCAGCGGCGGCGGGAGTTCTACAGTCAAGGGCTGATTTCTCGCTCTGAGCTGAACCAGGTGGAGCGAGCTTTGGCGGAGGCGATCGTCCGAGTAGAAGAGGACAAGCGGTGGCTCACGGAATCTGACATCGCGATCACAGAAGCAACCATGCGTGATGAGCTGCTCCGGCTGCCCGGTCTAGCCATAGGCGGCTATAGCGAAACCGGGACTTTGCTCCGCTTCAATGGCGGCGCGCCATGGTCTCTGGCAGATACGCCGAAGATCGAGAAGTTTTTCTTGCAAACCTTCGGACGTGGGTTGCCGGTTACGGCCTTTGGTCAAACAGCAACCCATGACCGCCTCAGATTCGATCATCGAAACGCAATAGACGTAGCGCTCCATCCGGACAGCAATGAGGGGCGGTCGCTTCTCTCGTACCTACGGCAGATGGGAATTCCTTTCATCGCCTTCAGGGGCGCAGTGCCGGGAGCTGCCACTGGGGCCCATATTCACATAGGTAACCCATCCGTGAAAGCCGTTGTCAGCGCAGATCCCCAAAAGGAGTGTTGTAAGCGATAGAGCCGGTCTCTTGGTCACAAGCGGTTGGAGACTCGGCGCGGAGCATGATCCCATGAGTGAAGTTGTAAATCTGATTAAAGCGTCAACCATCGTCGTTGTTCGGCCTGATCCCAACGGTGGCATCGAAGTTCTCATGACAAGGCGCCGTCCGGAAATGCAATTCCTGGGGGGATTTTTGGTTTTTCCGGGTGGCGGAGTGGAAAATGAGGATTGCTCCGAGAAGATGTTATCCCTTTGCCGTGGTCTAACTCGATCAGACGCCCAGAAAACCCTCGGTGCCGACCTCGGTCCGGAGATGAGTCTAGGCCATTGGGTTGCAGCGGTTAGAGAACTTTTCGAAGAAACCGGAATCCATTTTTTCATTGATGAAAATGGCATGGCGCCCGATGGCTCGACAGGCCATCTCGCGGAAAGATTAGGCGAGAAGCGCCAGGCTTTATCAAATGGCACTCTTGACTTACCGCGCCTGTTGGAATCTGAAAGGCTCTTTTGCGATTTGGGACGCTTTACCTATCTCTTTCACCGCATTACACCCGAAAAATACCCGGTCCGGTTTGATACCCGTTTTTACTTGGCTGCGCTTCCTCCGAATCAGACTGCGCTTATCTCCTCCGAGGAAGTGTCCGAAAGTCTTTGGCTCACACCCAAACTCGCCTTAGAAGAATCCGCATCCGGTAAGTTTCCCATGATGCCGCCCACGATCATTACCCTGCGCACCCTGGCTGAACATGGATCATGGCAAAATCTCTGTACGGCATTTCCTTTGCGTTGAAGCATCTTGCTCAGACCGATGGACTTTCCGGTCGCTTTTTTGACTTTAGATCTCAACTCTGTTCAGGATGACGGCCCCATCCAGTGTCATCCTGAACAGCGGACTGTGTAAAAACTCTTGATTCGTGCTTCGACAAAGCTCAGCACGAACGGTGAATGATGTGATTTGGATATTCAGCCGATCATCCAGCGAGGTCGAAGGCTGGTCGGCGAGTTTTCACACGGTCTGGCAGTGTGAAGGATCGAAGCCTTGCCTTGACGACGTCGTTGAGGGAGCGATAAGCTGAGGAGCCATCTAAACCAGATTCTTATCAATTAACGAAGGCATTTGGGGGATCCATGGCGGTCAAGAAAACAACGGGAATCACACCGTCTACCGTTCGGTTCGGCCGCGGCATCAATGCGGTGCGCGCGTTGCCGAAGGCCAAAGGGAAACGGCCGGCAGTGATTATTCTTCACGAGCGCTACGGCGTCGATCAGCATACGAAGGATCTCACGGTAAAACTCGCTCAAGCCGGCTTCGTCGGTTTGGCTCCCGATCTTTTTCACCGTTTCAAAGGCGACCGGAAGGCTTTGCAAAAGGGGCAAGTAAGAATGGATCTGCGCGACGATGAAGCGTTAGAAGATTTGAATGCGGCGGTGGATTACTTGAAAAAATCGACCAATGTCGATGGTGCGCGCATTGGCATTATCGGCGTGTGTCAAACCGGCCGGCAACCTTTGCTGCTCGCCGCTAATAGGAATGATATCGCCGGAATTGTGGTACTTTACGGCGCCATCGGCGGCAGGGAATGGGATGGCAACGATCTTCGGCCTACCCCGGTTGAGAAACTCGTCGCACAGGTATCTTGCCCGGTGCTGGGAATCTTCGGCGAGGCGGATCATATTATATCGGTGGACGATGTGGTCCGGTTCCGTGGTTGTTTGGAATGGGCGAGGAAGAGTTATCATGTGCGGTTGTACCGCGACGCGCCGCACGGCTGGCTCAACGACACCATGCCGGGACGCTACCGCAAAGAGCCCGCCAAGGATGCCTGGAGCCTGATGATGTCATTCCTGAAAAAATGCTTCGCCGGTGGTTGGGACCAGCAGAGAATTTCTTCTATCTTTGAGAGCAACTACTCGACCCAATATGATTTTACCAAGAACGTTCGGCTCGAATAGCGTTGGAGAGCCCCTGTTATGAATGCGAGGAAAATAAAGTTCAGTTAATCAGCGTGCTGGCTTTGCTGGTTTCCATCTTGTCAGGCGAGCCGGTGGTCAGTGCGGAACGAATCGTGATCGGCACGCCGAGTCGCGGTCTGTTTGAATTTCCTGCTGTCGTTGCCATGCGTAAGGGATACTACAAAGACGAGGGGCTCGAGGTCGATAAAGTTCAGATGCAGCCGGCAATCGCCGTCAAGGCGCTGATCTCCGGGGATATCGATTATTTGCTGGCGTGGGGGTCGGCGATACGCGCCGCGGTAACCGGCGTGCCGATTAAAGCGGTAGTCGGCATGGCCTCGCGGCCACTGCACGTTTTGATCGCCCGCCAGGAAATCAAAAGTCCCAAGGATTTAAAAGGCAAAGTCATCGGCGTCGATTCCGTCGCGGGCACGGTGGACTATCTCTCCCGCGTGGCGGTGCGGCACTTTGGTTTCGAACCTGAAAAGGATGTCAAAATTATCGTCACCGGTGAAAGCCCCACGCGTCTAGCGGCCCTGCGCGCTGGTTCCATCGACGCCACGCCCATTGACGTAGCCTTCGCGATGAAGGCGGAAGACGAAGGCTTCAGGCGGCTTCTCTATCTTGGCGATATCATCGAGCTTCCACTCTCAGGGATTGCCGTGACGGATAACAAGCTGCAGACCCAGCGGGAACAAGTCAAAAAAGTGGTACGGGCCTCCCTTAGAGGCTCACGCTTTATGAAGCAAAATCGCGCTGAAACGATTCAGATGCTGTCTGATTATCTGCGCATCACTCCCTCTCAGGCAGCCAAAGCGTACGACACCTCCATCAATTCCTTCACCGACGACGGCATGATTTCCGATAAGGGTATTAACCTCGACGTGCAGCTCACCAAGGAACGGCTCAAGATGACGAAAGAAATTCCGCTGAGTCAGTTGGTGGACTGGAGTTTGGTCAAGGAGATAAAACAATAAAAGGAATCGCAACAGTTACTTTGGCGGGAGCGTACATTTACCCTAGGGAACGCTCGAGTTTGCGCCAAAATTGACGATAAAGTCTATTCGACGGCGGCTTCGTGGCCCTGCCAGACAAGGAGGACAAATGCTTAAAGGTTCATGTCTTTGTGGCGGCATTCGGTATGAGATCGACGCAGATCTAGGACCCGTGACCAACTGTCACTGTAGCCAATGCCGTAAGGCGGCAGGCGCGGCGTTTGCAAGCAACGCTTCCGTGCCTGCGGCGTCATTTCGCTTCGTTGCCGGGGCTGAGTTGCTTAAAGAGTGGGAATCCTCTCCTGGGAAGCGGCGATGCTTTTGCGGGCACTGCGGTTCACCGATCCTCAAACGCAATGACGCCCATCCGGAGAATATCCGGCTTCGTTTAGGAACTTTAGATACGGATCCTGGAGTCAAGCCATCTAAGCATATCTGGGTTGGCTCAAAGGCGCCCTGGGTTGAAATCACGGACGGGCTACCTCAGTCGGAATAATAAACCGCATTACGCTTGTCGTTTTCTGGCGATCCGATACAACCCTTGCAATCAGACCAGGCTCTATTGCACACTGCTATTTCTCAGAACTTGCGTCTCTGCGCGAGTCATCGGGTTTTCGATACCGCAATCCAGATTTCAAATATCTTGGGCTAGCCTTACCGAAAATCACATGTCAAACCAACCGGAAAAAGACTACGAAAAGTTGATTGCGGACCAGCTTCGCGAGGCGGGGATCAAGTTTGCGACGGAGAAAGCAATCGCCGGTCTTGCACCTGATTTTATCGTTTACGCGCCGGATGGGCGGCAGTTTATCGTCGAGGTGAAAAACTGGGATTTTCCGGGATTGACGACGGAAGCCAGCCGGCAAGCGCAAAATTATCAGGATGCCGTGAAGGCGGACGGTGCATTCATTGTGATTCCGGGCCTAAAGAGAAATCTACCTTCAAAGGGAGTCGTTACTCTCGATGGTCTTGTGCCTGCTCTTCAGGCTGAACTCGAAACGACAAAGGCGCGTTCAAACCCTCCCACTGCGACGAACGTCGGCAAGCTCGTTTTTGCCGCCATGCCATTTGCGCCGCAATACGAGGACGTGTTTTTCATTGCGATGAGATATGCGGCCGAGCAAGTGGGTGCGGTATGCACGAGAGTCGATCGGCGCGAGTTCCAGGGCAATGTTGTGGACGAGATTCAAAGTCTCATTCGCGAATCGATCGCCGTATTCGTCGATCTTTCCGAAGCTAAGCCGAATGTTCTCTACGAGACTGGGTACGCCCACGCGCTGAAAAAGCCGTGTATCCACATCTGCTCAACACCTTTGGAGAAAGTGCCGTTCGATGTCTACCAATGGAAGACGACGAAATATAGCCCGGGCCAAACTCACAAACTTGGGAAAGAGCTGGCCCAGCGGTTGAAGGACGTCCTCGCCTAGGCCGTGAAAATCTCTCGTTCGTTCTACGAGAAATCCACCCTTGATGTTGCCCGGCAGTTGCTTGGCAAGTACTTGGTGCGAAAGCATCCGGATGGTACAACCGTTGGCCGGATCGTCGAAACCGAAGCCTATGTCGGACCTGAAGACAAAGCGTGCCATGCGTCACGCGGGCGCACCGCACGAACGGAAATCATGTTCGGCCCGGCGGGGCATGCTTATGTTTACCTTGTTTACGGTTTCCATCACATGCTCAATATCGTCACGGAGCAAAAGGATTTTCCTGCGGCGGTATTAATCCGCGCAGTGGAGCCCGTTAGAGGGATTGCCTTGATGAAGAAACGAAGAGGCATTGACGAGCCGCGCCAGTTCGCGAGTGGACCGGGCAAGCTCTGTGAGGCTTTTGCCATTGACCGCACGTTAAACGGCAGCGACCTCTGCGGCAGTGTCCTGTATATACGCGATGACGGTGATTTGACGCCGGGCATCATAGCGAGACCGCGCATTGGCGTTGATTATGCCGGCAAGTGGAAGCATAAACCGTGGCGCTTCTTGATCAGTGGTAATCCCTTTGTCTCCAAACTGTGACGCACTAATGCCGTGAGGGTGACTGAGGAAAACGAGTGTAGGGATGAAAAGCGGTAAACAACGGCGCGCGGAACTCAAGACAAAATTGAAGCTGCAGTTTGGCAGTCTCCCGGTTTAAAAGAACAAACCCCGCTCGCGTGCTAGGGCTAGGTCACCTCAAAGCCTTCACCTGTGTTTCAGCTTCTTTCCTGGTAATTTCAAATCTGTATACTAAGTTGAATTCGAGAATCAGGCGCTGCCACCGAGTCATCGTTAGTAATCGGAAAGTATAAATCTAAAAACCATCTTGTCACTAGGGTTAATGAAAGAGCCCGAACCGAAAAATGCTGTGTGGGACTCGACGCGTTCCATCCTGGTGACCGCGGTAATCGATAGGTGCAATATCCGGTTCGTGGGCGTTGGCCTCCTGAGTATGGTCATCGACCTCCTAGTGTTCCAAGTATTATTTGCCATAAGGGCCAACTTAGAGCTGTCTCAAATCACAAGTTTTTTTTCGGGAGCGATCCTCAGTTTTGCGCTGAACGCTGACGGAGGCGCATCGGAGCCTAAACAATCGAGCATTCGATGGGCGCTCTATAGCAGATTCCTGTTAGTGGCTCTTCTGGCACTGCTTCTGCGCAGCGCTGTTCTCATGCTGCTAGTCGGAAACTGGCACTGGCAACCGCAAACAGCGATCCTCGTGGCGATCCTGATGGCCGCCGCTGTTTTTCAGGTAGGCGCTGTTTTTTTTATATATGTTCAATCCGATGCGAGCGAAAACCCTGCCATTCGCTGGCCAGTGGTCACGATCAGCGTTGTAGCCTATGTCTTGATCCTTAAGTTGATCTTCATGGGTTGTGTGAATCTGATCCCGGAGGAGGCGTATTACTGGAACTACGCCCAGCATTTGGATTGGGGCTACCTCGATCATCCACCCATGGTTGCTTGGTTGATCTGGCTTTCTACATCCCTACTCGGTAAATCCGAACTTTCTGTTCGTTTGTCCGCTTATGTCTGCTGGATCCTCGCTGCGATCTTCATGTTCCGTCTCACCTTGAATCTCTACGACAGGCCCGCCGCTTTTCGAACTATTCTACTTCTAGCGGTGCTGCCAATTTATTTTGGCTTAGGCTTTTTCATGACCCCGGACGCTCCACTGTACGCCGCTTGGGCTGGCTGCCTTTACTTCCTGGAGCGCGCACTGGTCGCTCAGAACCGTCGAGCATGGTGGGGAGTTGGTACATGCGTAGGGCTCGGCATGCTGTCGAAATACACGATCGCGCTCCTCGGCCTTGGGGCCTTGACGTTTCTGCTCATTGACCGCCAGTCCCGACGTTGGCTGTTCCGGCCTGAGCCCTATATCGCGGCAATCACGTCTGTAATTATCTTTTCACCGGTAATTTTCTGGAACATGCGCAACGGGTGGATGTCTTTTGTCTTTCAGGGCTCCGATCGTTGGACGGGAAGGTACGACTTTTCCCTTCACTTGCTGATTGGTATGATCCTGCTTCTCCTTACTCCTACGGCCTCGCTCGGAATTATGCGGGTCCTTCTACCGCAAAAGTTGGCAGGCGCGAGCGCTAGTCAGACTGGTATCAAGAGGCAGCAACACCTCTGGTCCGTCACGTTCACACTCGTGCCTCTCTCCGTATTTGTAATCTACAGCCTCTTCTATAAGCCGAAACTCAATTGGACCGCACCGATCTGGCTGGCAGTGATTCCGCTACTCGCTTGGGACATGGTCCCTCCCTGGGGTCAGTTGCCAGGGTCGTTTGCGCAGTTCATCCGGCGATCGTGGATGCCCACTATCATGGCTCTTCTTATCATTCATGGCGCCTCTTTCTACTATATCTCTTTGGGACTACCCGGCGCGGGTCCCATGACACCGAGTCGTCTTTTTGGCGAGTGGCGAGCACTGGCGAATAGCGTTGAGACGGTTAAGAGACGCGTTGAGCTGGAAACGGGATCTAAACCGGTCATTGTTGGAATGGACAAAAACTTTATCTCGAGCGAGCTGAGTTTCTATGAACACGATGGAGCTAGAAATACGGGAGGTGCTCATTTCTTTGGCAACCGAAGCTTGATGTGGGCTTTCTGGTTTCCTCGGCCGGCGGCGGTTGGGAGAAATATTCTGATGGTTGATCTTGATCGTAAGCGGGTTGAGGACCCATCGCTGCCCCAGTATTTTAAGACAGTCGGCGATGTGTTCAAAGAAACCTTAAAGAAAGATGGCCGTGTGGTTGGATACTTTTACTGGCGCGTTGGCTATAGCTACCGGGGCTGATGTGGGGAAGATCGGCATTGGTGGCGAGTCGCTGATTGACCTGGATATCGGTCAAGATTAACTGCGGGTCTGTTGTTTTACTTCCAGTATCGACCTCTCTTCCTTGCTTTTGAACTTCTATCTGTTTTTCACGACATCTAAAGTCAGCAATCCCAGCGCGTTTTTGTTTCCACGATGGAAGCGCCAAAAGTCTCGCGACAAAGGATCGAGTTCGTGAGGATTTACTGCTATTGTCCCCCACGGCGGCGGAAGCTTTCCGGATTGTCCATCGGCAGGAAATGAAAGTTTGGATTCGCAAATAAAACTAAGCTCATGATAAAAACTTCGACGATGCGACAGGCAGACCGTTGGCTGGGCGTACCGCTATGCTTTACCTTGACTGCGGCGCGGCGGCTGCTTGACTATTTTGACCAGACGTCGTCCCGGGAGCCACTGCGACGCATCCTGTTTGTGAAGCTGGTCGAGCAGGGCTCGAGCGTGCTTGCCTGTTCAGCAATCCGTAGAGCTGTCGAGCTGGTCGGACGAGAAAACGTTTATTTTCTGGTTTTCGAAGAGAACCGCTTTATCCTAGATGCCATGGGGCTAATCCCACCTGAGAACGTCATTGCCATCCGCACCGATGGGCTTCTTCGGGCAGCCGTCGAAGCGCTTCAGGCAATCCGGCGTATCCGAGCGCTTGGGATTAATACGGCAATTGACCTGGAGTTCTTTGCACGGTCTTCGGCAGCGTTGGTTTTCTTAAGCGGTGCTCGTTACCGGGTGGGTTTCCAGGCGTTCGGTGGAGAGGGACCTTATCGAGGTGATCTTTTCACCCACCGCCTCCGCTTCAACCCTTACTTGCACACCTCGCAAACGTTTTGCATGCTGGTCGAAGCGCTGACAGTTCAAGGCGAGCGGTTACCGACTTTCGACCTTGAGCCCGTTCTAGCCGAGGACTTGCCTCCCCCTTTTTGCGCGAGTCCAAGTGAGGTCGATCAAGCACGCGCATTGCTGAAGGAGGCCTCCCCCAGCGCGAATTTTCAACCTTTGATTCTATTAAACCCCAACTGTAGCGATTTGCTTCCGTTGCGCCGTTGGCCAACCGAACGTTACACGGAACTTGCCCAACGCTTGATCCACCGGTACCCGGAGGTGCACGTAGCGATGACGGGCGGACCCAACGAGGGTGCCGCGGTAGCAACAATCGTTACGCAGGTCGGCTCCGATCGCTGCTTCAATCTGGCCGGGCGTACCACACTCCATCAGCTCTTGGTGATCTATGGACTGGCAGAAGTTTTAGTGACGAACGACAGTGGTCCAGCGCACTTTGCGGCGCTCACACCGATCGACGTGGTGACACTGTTCGGACCGGAAAATCCGCGGCTTTTTGCTGCCCGCACGGCGCGCAACCATGTGTTCTGGGCTGGCATTGCTTGCAGCCCATGCGTCAGCGCGCTGAACGGACGCACCTCGCCTTGCACGGACAATGTTTGTATGCAGCGAATCGACGTGGACCGCGTGTTCGAAGAAGTCTGCCGAATATACGCGGCGCGGACGGGCGGCGCATCAACCAATTTCAAATGAAGCGCCTGATAATCCGGCAACTCTGCCCTGTCCGCCGCGTTACCTAGCTCTTCTTGTACTACCCGAAAGCCTTTAGGCTGGTTTTCCCCTGCCTTGGCCGTCTGTTTGCTCTCTACACACGAGCTAAGTGGCTGCCAACAATTTGAATCTATTTCGTGGCTGTCCGCTCGCAGGGTAAAAGAATGAAATCACTATCGCGTGTCCGCGAGTTTTTCAGCAGGAAAGACCACGCCCTTTCTTTGAAGCTCCGCGTTGCATCAGCGCTAAACGTGTTCGTTTCAATCCGCGGGCTCGAAGCCCTATTAAATAGCGGGACGGCCGTTGTGATGCGCCAGGGATATGAAACGCTTGTGATCCAGGATACGTCGGCCATCGACAACCGCGAAAACGTCTTAGCTTTAGTCCATGTGAAAGACATGGAATGTTATCACCGGCTTTTGACGATCAAAACTAATGACTGTTTTCACCGCGGTAAACTCGACCGAACAATTTCGAACGACCTAGCTGATGAGATGGCAAAGCAGCTCTTAAAAAAAGCCAGGAAAATTGACAACGGGAAGCGCAGGATGATTAGTAAGCTCTAGAATTCTACCAATCATGAATATCGGTGACATTATCGCTTTTGCGTTGTTTCTCATTGTCGTGATAATGGGGTTCTTGCTCAGCTTTTATCTCTTGCGCCGCAAGCGCTAGTTTTCGACCCGTAGCCTCTTCCCGCTTCACGCATCTTTCCCGCGGCTCAATCACTTTTTGTCTTCCGCTCTTGCGCAAACGTTCCCTCGAGTTTGTCTTTGCTGCGTCATCTTGCGACGCTGCCATTGATTGACAATTTCGACACCATCAATTGTCAGATTGTCCCTTGGTGACCCCAAGGAAGCTACACATTTCCAAGCTTTTCTTCCTGGTGTGTGTTTTGCTCTCCTTTCGTGCGTATAAACCATGGACGCGAAAAAAAGAGCTATGGGTAAACCGGCACTGCGTCGCAAATCGATGGAGCTACTCAAGGATATAACCCAGATACTTCGGGAGATTCTATCTTCCGGCGATGAAGAGGGTCTTCGTCAGTTTGAGAAAGCAATCCGCGCCCTAGAGCAAAGCCGCCACAAACCCGGTAGCCACGCAATCCACTGATGTCCCAGATCTAGTAGTAGCCCTCGAGATAATCCGTCTCCCTTCACATCCCCCTGCACTGATCTTGGTTATTTGCTAGGAACCACCGTGTTTTAAGACTCTTCGTCTCTCCATAAATTAGGCTAATATTGAAGACCGGCAGAAGATGGGCTGAAACGACGGTGGAGCTTCCGCCAGGACAATGGCACAATGAGTTTACCGACGAGACATTTAATGGCGGCGAAAGTGCGGGTGGCCAGTCTGCTGAAACGTTTTGCCGTCGCTCTTTTAACTCGAGAGGATCAAGGCTCATGATCTCATTCCGTCTTTGGGCACCGAACGCAAACCAGGTCGAAGTAAGAATTGGGACGGACCTTTTCGGCATGACTCGCGGTGACGGTAGCTGGTGGCGCGCCGAATTGCCGCTCGCCAAAGCAGGTATCGATTATGCGTTTGTGCTTGACGGCGGTCAGCCCGTGCCCGATCCCCGCTCGCCTTGGCAGCCGAAGGGAATCCACGGACCCTCTCGCACTGTGGATCATGGAGCTTTCTCGTGGACTGACCAACGCTGGCAAGCAAAGCCACTTGCGTCCGCCATATTCTATGAACTTCATATCGGTACTTTTACTCCGCAGGGAACGTTCATGGCAGCGATCGACAAGCTCGACTACTTAGTCGACCTCGGAATTACGCATGTCGAATTGATGCCCATTGCCGAGTTTTCCGGCAAGCGGGGTTGGGGCTACGATGGCGTCGATTTTTACGCGCCGCATCATGCTTACGGGGAGCCGGCTGATCTCAAGCGCCTGGTGGATGCGTGCCACGCTCGGGGCTTGGCAGTGATGCTGGACGTTGTCTACAACCACGTGGGGCCAGCCGGCAACTACCTCGCCCGCTTTGCTCCCTATTTCACCCAGCGCTACGCGACTCCGTGGGGCCAAGCAATTAATTTCGATGGGCTGGAGAGTGACGAAGTACGCCGATTCTTTTGCGACAACGCGTTGATGTGGCTCAAAGAGTATCATTTCGACGGGCTCCGCATCGACGCCGTGCACGCCATCATCGACACCTCGGCGGTGCATTTTCTCGAACAGTTAGCTTGTGAGGTTGGCGAGCTTCAGGCACAAACGGGTCGTCACCTGGTGCTCATCGCCGAGAGCGATCTCAACGACCCGCGGGTCGTACGGCCACGGGAAATCGGCGGCTATGGCTTCCAGGCCCAGTGGAGCGATGATTTTCACCACGCGTTGCATTGCGTTTTAACCGGCGAGCGCGCTGGGTACTATGCAGACTATGGCTCGCTGGCCGACTTAGCCAAAGCGCTTCAGCGCGCCTTTGTCTATGACGGGCGCTATTCGGTTTTTCGTCAGCGTCGCCACGGAAGGCCGCCCAGCGGACTTTCGGGCCATAGTTTTCTCGGCTATCTGCAAACTCACGATCAGATCGGCAATCGGGCAAAGGGCGAACGGAGCAGCCATTTGATGAGTGTTGGACGTTTAAAGATCGCTGCGGCGCTGGTTTTAACAGCACCGTTCATACCCATGTTGTTCCAAGGCGAGGAATGGGGCGCGACCTCTCGTTTTCTCTACTTCACGGACCACGAAGATCTCGAGCTTGCTCGCAACGTAACGGAGGGCCGGCGACGGGAATTTGCCATCTTCGGCTGGAACCCCGAGGAGATCCCTGATCCTCAAGCAGTCGAGACCTTCGAACATTCTAAGCTTAATTGGAGCGAGCGTGAGGAAGAACCTCATGCCGGCTTGTTGGCATGGCACCGGCGGCTGATTGAGCTGCGCCGGAAAATTCCCTCTCTATCGGACGGCCGTCTCGACAGAGTTGGCGTAAACTTTGATGAGAAGGGAAAGTGGCTAGTGGTGAGTCGCGGTCCCATAGCGGTCGCCTGCAACCTGAATCAAATGACGCAGCAAGTGCCGGTGCCTGCGAAGCCCGGCAGCCGGCTTGTCTTGGGATCCCAAAACGAAGTCCGCTTGTTCGAGGACACCGTTGAACTACCTTCCGATTCGGTCGCAATCCTGATCACGGGCTACCATTCGTATTAAAAAAAAAGTGATAGCGGATTCCAGTATGATCGATTCCCTCATTCTGCGATGCTCCGAAAGCTCCGCCGCCCGACATGTGATCAACGAAAATCGATAGTCCATGATTTTTCCAGAAAGTGGCCCCTATTTCGAACTGGAGCCGTGGCAGAACGCGACGACCAAAACCGCAATCGTTGTCCAACCTGCAGCCGGTCACGTTCTTTTGTAGCGGGCCGGTGTGAACCGCCGCGCTCAAACCTCCTGAAACCCAAAGTCTCTTGCTGAAATCATTGGTAAGGTCGTCCAGGAAATTGCTGGACAAACTAAGCTGCCAGGCGATTCCGAGATAAAAAGCGCTCGTCTCCCCGTTGAAGTTCGGAGTAGCGCCGGTCATAGGGGAGGGAGAGCCGATCCAACGCCACCATCTCCACTCAGGGGAATTGAACTGCACCTCCCAATTGGGATCAACTCCGCTCTCCCTATTGTCGCTTACCGGCCCTATATCATGCGCGAGTATGCCGAACGCGACCTTGCGGACCCAGGGCTTGTCTACATTCTTATCTGCATTAACGCCTGCAGTATCCGCTCCGCCTGCCGCTCCCGAGAGTAGAAAAATAAAAAAAAACCCCGCAACGATAATTCTATGCTTCATTAAACGTGAAGAATAACATCAGAAAACACTTTTCGGCAATAGTTGTGTGTTCAAAACCAAGCGAATCTAGACTCTTGATTGGCTAAAAGTCATACACGGCGCCTCATGGCCGGCGTCTTTAAGCAAATTCGAGCTCACCACGTTGCCCGGCCGGATCACTCTCGGTGTTCTCGTATGTCAGGATATTTGGGCGATTGTTTTTCTCGCCCTGCAGCCGAACCTTCACGATCCCCGTTTCGAAACCCCTTCTGGAGTCCTTATCAAAGGCGCGGGACTGGTTTCATGACGATGGCAATGAGCCGATACGCGCTGCCGGGTTTTTTTTCTTCGTCGCCAAGGTTCCTTAGCTGCTGTTGATAGCGGCCCTTGCCTGGCGCTTTCTGGTGAGCGGCGCCGCCGATTGGCTGGGACTTTCCAAAGAGATGGGAGCGCTCATTACCGGCATTAGCATGTCCACCTTCCCATATAATATCGACGTGATCGCCAAGGTAATCAATATCCGAGATTTTTTCGTCACTCTGTTTTTCGTCGCCCTGGGCACGAAGATCCCCCAACCAACCCCGACGATTGTCACGGCCGCCGTCGGGATGTCGCTCTTTGTCCTTGTCAGCCGTCTCCTCGCTGTTTTTCCGGTGCTCTACCTCCTGGGCAATGGCTTACGACCAAGCCTGATCTCTTCTATTAACCTCGCGCAAATGAGCGAGTTCTCCCTGGTCATCGCGTCCTTGGGATTGACTCTAAAGCACATCAGCCCCGAGCTTGTCGGGACTCTGACTTTTGTCTTCGCGATACTTCGGTCCTGTCCACTTATCTCATCGCTTACAATCACGAAATCCAACGCCGGCTCGCCCGGCTGCTGGAAAAAATAGGTTTTGCGACCGGCGGGGATTCGAACTGATTGCTCGCGCGGTTCAGAATGAGAATGAACTTAAGGAGTACCGCGACGATGAGTTTCAACTTCTAAAGCGGCGGGAGGAAGTTCTCCAATGAAGCTGACTCAAGGTAGAAATGAATCCTCCTTGTTATACGAATGTGATGATGCAACGGACTGTAAAAGTGAAGTTATCACTTGGTAAATCTTGCAACACCTGCCGATCTTTTGATTCATAAACGAAAAATACCAGATCTTGACTTTACTGCGTGCAGGTTTG
>JAHKKJ010000287.1 GCA_020027655.1 Deltaproteobacteria bacterium
AATGCGTTAAAAACCGCTAAGACGACATTGATCAACACTCCATTTTTGGCCATGAGCGCGACGGGCGCGAGAAAGTTCACCAAGCCGGACGAAGAAGAATCGATAGTCCCCGCCGCAATGAGCGGCAAGCCAATCTTCAAAACCACGATGCAACTCGACGCCAACAGAAGATTCATGACCGGCCCGGCCAATGCGACCCAGACCATGTCCCGCTTCGGATTCCTCAGATTGTGAAAATTGACGGGAACGGGTTTCGCATAACCAAACAAGAATGGGGCGTTGGAAATGATCAACAGCGCCGGCAACAAAATGGTTCCAATCGGGTCAATGTGAGCAATCGGATTGAGCGTCAGCCGGCCCATTCTCGCGGCGGTAGGATCCCCTAGCCGGTAAGCGACCCAGCCATGAGATACTTCATGAAAGATAATCGCAACTAAAACGGGAAGAGCCCACAGGGCAATTTGTTGGATGGTGTCGATCAAAACCGTCTCGTTTAATCGCTATTTCAACATGAATACGGCAAGTTCTGTAAAAGCACAAGCTAGAAACTCAAAAGCCTGGAGTGATGGAGTAATGGAGTGATGGGTTGTTGTAGCGTCCATTTCCTTCCAATACTCCACCACTCCAGTACTCCATCATTCCAGGTCTTTTTTTCTGTCGCCCCGCTCTCTCGGATGATGTCGCCGGTGAACCTCCTTGAGTCTTGCGCCGTTGACATGGGTATAAATTTGCGTCGTCGAGATATCGGCATGACCGAGCATTGATTGCACGGAGCGGAGATCGGCTCCCCCTTCGAGAAGATGGGTCGCAAACGAATGGCGCAGGGTGTGCGGCGTTACTCGTTTTTCGACGCCGGCGGCCAGCGCATGACCTCGAATAAGCTTCCAGAACCCCTGCCGCGACAAAGGCCTGCCCGAGCGGTTAATAAATACAAAAACGCTGGCTCTACCCTTGGCCAGTCGCCGTCTTGCACCATTGACATAGTCGAGTAACTTTTGCCGCGCCCATTTTCCGAAAGGAACGGCTCTCACCTTCGAGCCTTTGCCCTTCACGGTCAGAAAATTTCCCTGAAAATTGATCTGCTGCATCTGCAAAGAGATCAGTTCCGAAACCCGCAGCCCGGTGGCATACAACAGTTCGAGCATCGCCTGATCGCGGAGTCCAAGCGGTTCCTGCGGGTTCGGCTGAGCCAGCAGCTTTCGGATATCATGCGCGGAGAGTGTTTGCGGCAACTTTCTCCCCCCGGCCGCCAAATGGAATGGCGGTACCGGATTCTCGCTGATGACCCCTTCGGTTTCTAAGAAACCATAGAATCGCCGCACCGTGACGGCGTGCCGGCCGATGGAACGCCCGCTCAACCCCTCGCGCCGCAGCGACGACAAGTAGGAACGGAGATGCACGGTTTGTGTCTCTTCCCAGGATGCGACGTTCTGGGCCACCAAAAATTCTGATAGTCGAACCAGATCGCGACTGTAGGCCTCGACCGTATTCTTGGCCAGCCCCTTCTCCACCGCGATCATGGTAAGAAACGAATCAATGTAAGGACTGAGCGACTCTTTCATCTGGCGGCGCTAGACTTTCGTAAAGGGATAGCCGAATCTCTTCCAGTCGACCCGGCTGTTCAATCTTTTTTCCATTTTCGTCGGTAACGTAGAAAATATCGGCCACCTGATCGACGTTGGTCGATATCTTGGCGACGTGGATAGACAAGCCGAGTTGATGCAGCGAATAAGTGATCTTGAACAGGACCCCGATCCGATCCTCGGTGAATACTTCGACAATCGTGAAATAGTCCGACGCTTCGTTATCAACCTGAACAACCGTGGGTACTTTCGGCGCATGCCTCTGCAGGAATGAGGAGCGCTGGGAATTTTCCACCAGCCGGGCAACATCCAGTCGACCCTCCAAAACGTCATTCAGGGTCGAGCGAAATTTACTCCACTTTTGCTCCGCCATGACGAGCTCGGAACGGCCTCGGTGCGAGACCCGAAAAACGTCCAGGATACGGCCATCGCTCGAAGTAAAAATCCTGGCGTTCAGAATGTCCAGATTCAGGGCCGTCAAGGTGCCGGTAATCGACGCAAAAAGTCCCGGGCGATCCTGTGTACAGATCACTACCGAACTGCAATCCCTTTCGGGAAAGTGTTCGACGGCGGTGACCGCCCCCTTCCCGGTAAATTCTTCCATCAACTCGAAGTGAGCCGGAATATCGTTCTCTGCGGTAGAAAGAAAATATATTTCCGGCATCGCCTCCAGAAAATGGTCCGCCCTATCGGCCGGGTGATCTTTGGCGAGCTGGCGCTGGACCCGGGTCTGGATTCTTCGCAGTCGCGCCCGCACATCTTCACGTTGAAATTCGCCTTTTTCCATCTCCTCGAGAACGTTTAACGTCTTGACGTAAAGCTCCCCCAGAAGCGACGCTTTCCACGGATTCCAGACATCAGGGCCGACTGCTTTGACGTCGGCAAATGTCAGGAGGTAAAGCATTTTGAGGTTGTTGACGTTGCCCATTGTTTTTGCGAAGTCAAAAATGGTTTTCTCGTCCTCCAAATCCCGCCGGAACGCCGTGTGGGTCATCCACAGGTGATGGCGCACTAAAAATTCCACCAGCGCTCCGTCGTCCGCGTTGAGGCGCATGCGCCGCGCGATGGGCTGCACCAAACGGGCGCCGATCTCTGAATGTCCCCCGCCAAACCCTTTGCCGATATCGTGAAACATCAGCCCGAGATAGAGTAACTCGATCTTATCCGCGTCGCGGGCCAATTGGGTGAGCAGGGGCAGCCCCTCTTTGTAGTCTCCGGCTTTAAGCCTCTCGATCTCTTGGATCAATTTGAGAGAGTGCTGGTCCACGGTGTAAGTATGGTAGGCGTCATGAAGGACCATACAAAGCAGCCTGCCAAACTCGGGGATAAACGCGCCGAGAATCCCGCAACGGTGCATTTCCAAGAGTGTCTCGTAAACCCTTTCCTTCCACTTGAGGATCTTGAAAAACGGCATGTTTGCCGCTGCAGAACGACGAAATCGATCATCGATCAATCCAACATGCTCCCGTAAGAGCTCCCGCGTTTCGTGACTCAGCTCGCAGCGGTGCTTCTGCATCTCGGCGAAGACGTCGATGAGATTGCCCGGCTCGGACTTAAGAATACTCGGCTTTGTCACGTAGAGCTGTCCGTGCGAAACGCAAATGCCCTCCCGTATGGTCTTGGCGAAACTGTAAAGTCCACCCACAAGGGGGCGCGGCGCATCGGTGAGACGGTGAATGATCAAGGAGGTGAGGCGGCTTATCTGCGCGGCGTGGAGATAATAGTTGCGCATGAAAACTTCAACGGCCTTCAAAGTCCCCTCACCTTCGAAGCCAAGTGCCTGGCTCACTTTTTGTTGCTCTTCGAAGGTCAACTGGTCCTGGTGTTTGCCCGTCGAAAAATGCAGCTCGTTTCGCACGCGCAACAAAAAGTCCTGGGACGCTTTGAGCTTGGCGACATCGTCAGGACTGACGACTCCCTTTAAGGCCAGCCCATCGAGATCCTTAGTGCCGGCTTTTACCCGGCCGATCCATCGGGCCGTATGGATATCGCGGAGGCCGCCCTCGCCGTCCTTTACGTCGGGCTCCAAAAGATAGACCGATCCGCCGTAGCTTTCATGACGCAGGCGATTTTCCGTCAGTTTTTCCTGGACGAATCGGCTGACCCGCTTTTTGACCAAGCGGCTCTCCACCGCCTTGTCAAACTCCTGGTAGAGTTCGTAATGACCGCAGAGGTAGCGAGCATCCAGCAGCGCCGTCTTTACTTTCATGTCCGAGGCGGACAAGGCAATGGATTCTTTGACGGTGCGAGTGGCGTGACCCACCTGGAGTCCGGCGTCCCACAGCGTGTAGAGCAGCCTTTCGGTTACCGCCTCGACGTAGGGCGAGATTTTCCAAGAGTAAAGAAAGAGCAGATCGATATCGGAATAGGGATTGAGTTCTCCCCTGCCGTATCCGCCCTGGGCGACGACGGTGCAGCGTGGATTTTCACTGGGATACCTGCGAATGAAGTCGTCGCTTACTCTCCCGAAAAGATAACGGATCAATTGATCCATCATCGTCGAATAGACCGATACCACCTCGAGCCCGCCGGCACCTGCTCGGTGTCTTTCCAGGAGCAGCTGCCGGCCTTTTTTTACATAGCTCCGCGCCGCCCGTCGGAGGTCCGACTCCGCCTGGGTTTCGTCTAAGAGGGAGCGGGAAAGTGCGATTGCGTCCAAACCAGCGTTTCCTTTATAAGGTCTTGCTTGCCACGTTGCTTTCCTTGTACTTCAGGATCCCGTCGTACAATGCGTCAACCACGGCGTTCTGGTAGGTTTCTTGACTCATGGCGCGCCCTTCGGTTTTGTTGGTGATGAAAAACATTTCTACCAAAACGCTGGGCATGCGCGCTCCCACCAGTACGTAGAAGAGCGCCTTTTTAACCCCAAGGTCCTTGACATCGGCAAGCCTGGTTGACATGCCGTCTACCAGCGAATGCTGCAAGTGATGGGCGAGGGTAATCGAGTCCTCCAACTTCATGTTCTGAGTCATATCGCTCAAGATAAACTGCAAATCCGAAACATTCCTGCGGGAAGTGACATTTTCTCGCGCCGCAAGCCTCAGCGAACCCTCGTCATTGGTGTTATCCAGGTAATAGGTTTCTAAACCCTTCGCCTCACCGTTTGGGCTCGCATTCATGTGCAAAGAGACAAAAAGATCGGCGCCTTCGGCGTTGGCGATGGCCGTCCGATCTTCCAAGGGAATAAATCGGTCATCCCTGCGGGTCAGAACAACCTCCACCCCCATTTCTTGTTTTAGTTTTCGCTCTAGCTTTTTCGCTACAGCCAGAACAATGTCTTTTTCTGCGATTCCCCCGACGCCAATGGCTCCAGGATCCTTGCCGCCGTGTCCCGGATCCAAAACAATCTTGCGGATTCCCGAAACCGGAAGCTGCTTTCCCTTTTCCGGCAGGGTCCCTGTTCTCTTCTTGCCTTTGTCGACAGCGGCGACAGCCTCCCCATTTTTCTGTCCTTGGATATCAATCACCAGTCGATAAGGATCAGCCAACAGGAAGGCATTGTGCTCCCGTAAGGTCGTCAAGTCTATCACGATGCGTACGATATCGGCAGTGAATTGGCCCACGCGCAATTGGCGCAACACACCATCATCGACCACAATCGGATTCCTGGAATCCATCGCCAGCTTGGTACCGAACAGGTCGACGTAGATCCGCGCGGGCAATCCTTTAGACGGATCCTCCTTGAGACGATGGGCTTCATAACGCACCTCGTGGGAGAGGTCCATCGTCACCCGACTGTAGGTCTTCGACGACAAAACGCGCACCGAGAACAGACGAGCTCTGTCCGGCGAAGCCGAGACCTTGGCCGGCTGAATGACAGGATCAGCGTCAGGCCCCGCGTTATTAGCAGGACTGGCGCTCGGGTTTGTGGCCGGACCTTTCTTCTGAATCTGGGCAAGACGATAGGGAGCTCCCGGCCCCCCTGCGCAGCCCTGCGGTACCCACAGCCCCAAGCCGATGAGTCCGATT
>JAHKKJ010000288.1 GCA_020027655.1 Deltaproteobacteria bacterium
GGAGAGAGGTCTGCCCCTTCAATACACTCAAGCGCGCGCTCCACGTAGTCTCCATCTTCGCCAAACGGCAGATCGGTGCCGAATAAAATGTGATCGATGCCCACCGTGTAGACCGCGCCCATCACCGCACCCGGATGGGAAGGGCCTGCGGTGTCATAGTAGAATGATTTGAGATACTCCGCGGGCGATTTTTGCGCTGCGCTCTGGCGGCGGGCGCGGTCGATTCGCGCCAAAAGGGTGTGAATCGGGCCGCCCATGTGGCTCACCAGCCAAGTGATATTCTGACAATGGTCCAACATTCCGCTGCAGATCATTTTGCCAAGGCAAAAGGCCGTATCCACCGGCCAGCCGATGTAATGATCGAGCTCAAAGGAGCGCCACGCTGCCGGAAAATCGTTCCGTTCAGCCGGATGGATGAAAACCGGGAGTTTCATCTCATCGATTTTGGCAAAGGTCTCCTGAAATTCCGGCTCGTCGAGCGTGCGCCCAGCGACGTTCGACAGGACAGTGACTCCCCGTAATTCTAGCTCATGAACCGCGCGTTCCAATTCCGCCAACGCTTCGGTCCCACGCTGCAACGGCAGTGTGCAGAATCCGATAAATCGATCCGGATGTTTTCGACAAATGGCGGCGATGCCATCGTTGAGAACCCGTGCAAGCGTGACGCTCAATTCCGGGCGGGCATACAATTTTTGAGCCGGGAAGGTCAAGACCTGCCAGTCGATTTGTCCCTGATCCATGGATTCCAGACGCTCTTTTTCGTTCCATAGACTCTGTCTTCGGAATTTGGCTCCCGCCTTCTCTGCCAAAGCCGCCGTGTATTCGGCGGGCGCGGCGTGGGCGTGACAATCAATCCTCATTGGGAGAACCTCCTATCCTGGATTATTCATGGCAGAGTGACCGAGGAGCGGTCGCGGCAAGCTACTGTTTCGAGTTCCGAGTTTAAAGTTTCGGGTTCTCACTCGAAACGCGAGACTCGAAACCCGAAACTCTGAAGTGGATACTCCCATGGCTCCAAGATCTCAATGGGTCGGCAGCGAGCCGGCGCCGGCGATTTTTTTAAAAAGTTCCACATCCTCTCGGTCGCGTGGCAATTGTTTCATGACCTTGTCGAACTCTTCGGGCATAAGCGGAGAAGGTTCTTCGCCTACCATCTTCGTATAGGCTTTGTAGAACTCGGGGTCTTTAAAGACTTTGCCGATTGCCTCGCGAAGGATCTGGACTCGTCCCTCGGGAACACCTGGAGGGGTGATGAAGGTGGCGCCGGTCATCATGAAGGCACGATTTATCTCGAGCAATCTCCGCTCTTTGTCCGATTTGGCAAAGGATTCGATTTCTGGCACATGAGCGAAGCGCGGATGTTTAGCCTCTTTAGGAATCTGTAAGATCGCCTGAAAGTCCACCATTTTCTTCTCAACCCACTCCGGGTTGCGCTGTAATATTGTCGCGACCCGGCCTACCCTGGCGTCCAGTTCACCCCGCTGGACGGCTGCGTACAGCTCCGGTCCGGAGTAGCCGGTGATGAATTTTGGCTCTCGCAGCCGCAGGAGATATGCGAACATTCGCCCCAGTGTATATATGGTGTGGCCAACCGAGTGCCCTCCAACTCTAACCCCGCTGGCACTCTGAAGCTTATCGATACTGTTCAGATTAGCTTCCCGTCGGGTTAGAAAGACGTAGTGATCATTGGACTCTGGACTGCCAAAAAAGCTGAATTTGTCGAGATCATAGTCAACCCCGGTTTCACCCAGAACGGCAAACATGATGAACCCGCCCGGAGGGAATCCTAGGGTCAGTCCGTCAGCGCGAGCTGTCCGGTAAATATAGTTTGCCGCCTTTCGACCTCCGCCACCGGGCATATATTCAGGCACAAGATTTGGCTGACCAGGGATGTGTTTCTTGAGATAGGGCAAGAGCGCCTTCAGCCTCATGTCTCCCGTTCCTCCCGGTTCCTGGCCGCTAATGACCGTGATAGTTTTCCCTTGATAAAATGGAACCTGGGAAAAAACCCAACTGGGCTGGAGCAATAGATAGCCGAACCACAGGTGAATAACAGCCTCAACGGAGACTCTGAACCTACATTTTCTTGCTTTCATCCTGAGCACCTCCATTCCACGACCTTCGTTTCGTGTAAGAAGCTTGAAAGAAGCGTCGCTGTGGCCAAATGCGGCTTGATTACGACGATGCGCATATCCAGTTCTTCTTGCTTGAAGAAACCGCGCTGCTCGCCATAAGCATATACCTGCTGGACATTGACGCTGGGCACTTGGAGAATCACCGAGGTCACTCGTTCTTGAGAGTGCAGCATCGATGTGTTCGCGAGCAGTACGAGAGCGAGCGCCGATGATCTCCTGAACCAAAGCATTGGCGCCCACATACTACGCACCTCGCCCAAGCAAATCCATGCTGCCGATCTTTTCTATCTCCGCTCTAGGCTAAAGGCGGTCGCCCAGACCTTCGAAGGTCGCTCCACCGGCGGCTTCAGCAGGTTGGAATCAAGCGCGACCGTTTTGCCGTTTGCTATGGCGCCTTCAAGAGAATTTCTAAGAGAGTCATAGCGAGTGATGAAATCGATCATCGATGCTCCCTCCGCCAGTCGTCCCTGCTCTGCCAGGGAGTCGGCAACGAGAATGAAGGTGCCATCGTTGACGACGGCGAGATCCTTTGGTTTTACCGACGGGATACGCATCTGGTTTCCTCTTTTTTGCTTTGCCAATGAGGTTTTATGAAAAAAATTCGATCTACCGGCTCCGAATCATTGTGTTGCTCCGTATCATTTGTCGCTTTGCACTGTCAATGCACGGGTCGGTAGGGTCTTTGGTGGTGGCCGGGCGTCTGCTCCGTTTGAATCAGAACGGATGCTTCATGCTTTTGGTATCGCCGGAAGCCATTCCGCCGGGACCATAGAATATGATCAGACGGGGGGCGAGATCAAACGGGTACACGTGGGGATCGCCGCGCGGGGGGGAATTCAGGCGGTGATGTAAGCGGGCTCGGTGAGGAGGAGTTCGCAGGTAGAGCAGCGAAATGCCAGCGACGTGAACGCTCGTTTCGTCTCCGCAAGGACCGCCACGTGCGGGAGTTCCAGGTTCGGTGATTTACATGGTCTCTCTTTTGGGCTACTAGGCAAGAGAGCAGTCTTCTGCCTACAGGGAGGCACCATGATACACACGCGTATTTGTGATCTGCTTGGCATCGTTCATCCCATTGTCTTAGGGGGGATGGGCACCGCAACCACCGCGCCCCTGGTCGCCGCCGTATCCAACGCCGGCGGCTTCGGCACGCTCGGCACGTCGGCATTCAACGCCGCGCAGCTTGAAACCGAGATCGCATCCATCTGTGAGAGAACCGAAAAACCTTTCGGCATCAATCATTTGCTTTTCCAAATCCAAGAGGAAATGTTCGCGGTCACCTTGCGCGCTAAGCCGGCAGTCGCTGCCTTTGCGTGGGCACGCAAGGACCAGGATCTGCGTGATTATTTTCAGCGCGCGCACGATATCGGGGCCAAGGTCATGTACATGGCGGGGGAGGTTCCCGAAGCGGTGCGCGCCGCGGAAGCCGGAGCGGACATCCTCGTGGCGCAGGGCACCGAAGCCGGAGGTCATGTGGTGTGGATGGCGTCGTTGCCGCTGGTGCCGATGATGGTCAAAGCCATAGCGCCTTTACCGGTGCTCTCCGCCGGCGGTATCGCCGATGGCCGCGGCCTTGCGGCGGCGCTGGCGCTGGGAGCCGAAGGCGTGTTGCTCGGCACCCGCTTCATGGCTACGCCGGAAGCGCCGATTCATCCCAACTTCAAGCAAGCGATCGTCAAAAGCGACGGCCACGATACCGTGCTGACAGAGATCCCCGATCTTGCCACCCAACGCGTCTGGCCGGGGGCGATGTCGCGCGCTCAGCGCAACAAATTCATCGAACGCTGGTCCGGGCGCGAATGGGCGCTGCGTCAAAATGCGCGGGAGGTGGGCAAGCAAACTGCGACGGCCCGCGCCGCCGGTGACGTCGACAATGCCTCGCTATCGTTCGGTCAAGACGCGGGCTTGATCGATTCCATCAAAAGCGTGAAGGAAGTGGTTCAAGACATAGTCACGGAGGCGGAGGAAATTATTAAAGGCCGCCTGCCGAGTCTTTTGCGGCAAGCTCGATAAGTGGTTTTTCTAAACACAGAAATAGCTGGAGAAGAAATTTGCCGGACGAAAGTAACACCCCAGCCGCGGATCAAATCGGAGGAGCGTCACAACAGCGGTCTGTGAAATAAGTGAAGCGAGTTTTACTAAAGGCTTTTTCTCGTGGACGTGAGGAGCTTGGCCTGCTCGATGCCGGATTTTGCCGGTTCTTTTGGACGCTGAGCTTCGGTGTTTTTCAGCTGGCCGTCGAGCGTTTGTCGCAAAACTTCTTCCTGCGGCGCACCCTGCGCGGCCACAGTGACGGACTTTGCGGTGTCCATAGACAGGTTGTCGTCGTTGATAAAAACCGCGGCGGCGAAGACCGTTGTCCAAAGGCCGTCTTTATTGCCGACCGCGGATTGAGTGATATTGGTGGTACGGACGATCTTTCCCGACATCTTAAAGATCTGTTCCCGCTCGTCCCAATCCATTTCCGGATTAAATTCGATCCCCAAAGTGGTCGCCAGCATGCTGGCGGCAAGATCTTCGGCGTACTCTCCCGCTTTTTCGTCTGTCTCGCCAAACGAATGATGCTCGGAAAGATAACCATGCATGGACGAATCTGCGGGAATCGCCAGGCCGACGGAAGCGGCAATAAGGCGATTGGGCTCGTTGTAACTTTCTCGATCGTAAACTGCAAATACGATCTCACCGGGGCGCAACAGCTTTAATCCTTCCTCCTTGGGAATAATCTTGCAGCCTGGCGGATAGATGCTGGAGACGAGGACCAAATTGCAGTGAGCCAAGCCGGCGACCCTCAGCGCCATCTCAAAAGAAGCCAGTTTTTCCTTATGAACGCCGACTCCTTTGGTGAAAAAAACTTTTTTGGGAACCATTTTCACTTACCGTAACACGACAAAGCTGAAGGGACAAGAAAAATTTGGTGAAGAGAGATGAAAAATAGCCTCCGTCACCATTCCCATTCCAGATTGAACGAGCGCTGACAAAGAGTGATCCTTCTTCGGCTCAGCAGTGATCTCTCGCGCGTCGTTTGCTAGCTTGCGATCATTGGATTCGGCAGAGACACAGTTTTAGGGCCTCAGATGTCCACAAGACCGCCTTGCGGGAGCACGTATCTTTGATAGAAAGCTATCGAGGAAGTCAGACATCGCAATGTTGCAGCTCATCTAAGGATCTACCGAAGATGCAGAGCAAAGCAGTATCGAGGAGGTATGATTATGCCCGAGCAAATATCGAAATATCCGGACGTAACGCTGCAGGTCTTGAGAGAGAGCGGTGCCGTTTGCGGTCAAGGGGCGCAGCAGAAAATCTTGAAACAATGCCCTCGGACCGTTTCTGTTCACTTCGAACCGGAGAAATCTGTGTATTTGGCATAAACGACATTCCGAAAATGACTCAGATTACTTCTCAGGAGCTAGCTCAAGT
>JAHKKJ010000289.1 GCA_020027655.1 Deltaproteobacteria bacterium
GGGGGTCTGACAAACAATAAGTTCCATGTTCAAAGTTCATTGATTTCGGATTCCATTCCTGCGCGTTTAAGAAACTTGTCGTCTGACGTACCGCTCCGTATCAATACTCCAACAAGACGCTCATTGGCCGGTGATCCGAGGGACGATCCTCGCGTTTCTTGGCATCTTAGTCGTTGACCTTGCTGCCTACTCTCGTGCTTGTGCTCCTCCCGCTTGCCAAGGTGCTTCCACTTATATAAGACTTCGGTGCGGTTCGAAGTCCGTGCTTCGGCCACATGATTATGAGGATACACGCGCGTCAGCTCTCAGTCTTGCCGGCAATCGCCGCTCTGGTTTGTGGTTTCTTTGCCGCGAACGCCGCGGAGCAGGCGCCGCAGAGGGTGAAGGGTCAAACGGTCTCTTTAGGAATCGTCTCCGAAATCAATCAGACGTTGATCGCCGACCATTTTAGCGATTTTGTACGCTACGTCGCACGCAAGCTCACCTCCGCATCAGACATTGAGGGCAAGGTCGTGATCGCTCCCACGCCGTTTCAACTCGCCAGGCTCATGGAACAGAAGAAGGTCGATTTTTACATGGAGAGTCCCTATCCGACCTATCTCGTCAATGACGTGCACGGGGTTGCGAAGTTAATGCTGAGACGTTGGAAGGGAGGGATGGCGGAATATAGAAGCCTCATTTTTACCAAGAAAAACGGCGCAATAAATCGCCTCGAAGACCTCAGGGGCAAGGTCCTTGTTTTCGAAGATCCCGAATCCACTTCAGGCCACTTTTTGCCGAAGCATTTTCTGACGCGGAAGGGATTCAAGTTCACCGACAAGAGCCGATTTGATCCCTATGCTTCGCCGACGGACATCGGTTACCTCTTTGCCAACTCGCAAGAAAAAGTCGTCGATTGGGTGCTCACCAAAAAGGCCGCGGCCGGAGCCTTCAGTGACGACGACTATGCGAGGCTTGACGAGAAGAAAAGATCGGACATCACCATCCTGGCGGAAACGGAGCGGCTTCCACGCCACCTGCTCTCCGTCCGAAAGGATTTTGCGCCGGCGTTGGCCGACCGCCTTGAGAAGATATTGCTCTCGATGCACGAAAACGACCAGGGGCGGAAAATCTTAAAAAAGGCTGACGACACCACAAAGTTCGATCTTCTGCCGGAGGGGGATGCAGGGCTGCGCCGAAGGCTCTCGGAAATCTTTCAGTCTCCCAGGAAGAACTAAAGCAAAGATACTCGACTCAGACACTACCGTACTCGAAAAGGCTAAACGTTGCCTTTGTCCGCTTCACGCTAATCCAACCAATCCTTGTCTTTGAGCTTTTTGGGAAGGTAGCTCTTGGTCAAATATTGAAAATCTTTGTTGGCGAGGGCGTCGAGCTCGAACTTGAGACCGGTGGAGAGCATCCCTTTGATTTCATTCTGCCACTCTTTTTTCTGAAACCACTTATACTTCATGAGTTCCTTTGCCCGGTTGATGTCTTTGTCGTTGAGCTTGATGCCGACGTTGCGCGGTAGTCCGTAGCGATCGGGATCGGCGCTGGAGAACCCGATGAACTTGGCCTTGGGAATGGCCATGCGCTGGCTTTCAAACGCCAGATTGATCGATCCCTGCTTGACGACGGAGTAGATGTAGTAGCCCCAGGGATCGTTGTCGACGAGGACATAAACAGGGAGATTGTATTCTTCGTGCAGCCTACGCGCCAGGCGCCGGACACCGCGCGGCGGCTGGCCGTTGCCCGTAAGCAGGATACAGTTGTACCTGCGCCAGAATTTGTCCTCCGAAAGGCGGTTCCACTGGGTGCCTTTTTCGACCAGGAGGACAAAATCCGCCGTGCATTTGCTGATCTGAATGTATTCCGGCTCGACGATGGAGGGAACCGAATAACCGCCTTTGCCCAGCCTGGTGCAGTCCACCCGGTCGCCGTCGTCGACCAGCACCAACGGTCCGACGACGGTACCGGAGTTCTCGGCACGCACATGGAGCTCCTCGCGCAGCGCTTCCAACGTGACTTCAAGGTCTTCGATAAGCGGGTCGGACTCGTTCTGGCCGTCGAATGTGTTTTCGTGCGAATTCTTAATCGTGTGCTTGGTACGGTAGTAGATCTCCCGGAGAGAGGTTGTCAGGTTTGCGCGCTGGAGCTCGGCGAGAGCATCGGCCACAAGGACGGTCTGCATGAACTTCTTAGCCATGCCGACGTTGAAAAACGTGCGCGCTTGCTTCCTGCGACCCATCTCGATGATGCCCCGCTTCTCGTTGAAATTAACGTTGGCGAGACTGCGCACGGGAATCGAAAGGGCCGGGTCCTTGCTTCTTTGCGCGGCGGTAATGACGACGTCGGCCACGCCGACGAGCTTTTTTTCCACTGCTCCGTTATTTTTTGGCTTTTTTTGCGCCATGTCTCTTTCCTATCTTTTGGCTACGTTTCGCGCTTGTTCCGGCCGTTTCAAAACCTAAAGTCATTTGCTTTGCGCTCGGGGGTTGAACTTTAGCCGGGTTTTTCTTACCCGTAGACTGGCTAGGCTTCGTTGCCTTCCTGGATTTTGCCTTCCCTTTGGGCCGTGCGGTCGCCGCGGATTCGTCCACGTCTAGCGCGAGTTCCTCCGAAGGTTCACTACCGTTCCCCTCATCACCGTTAAAAACTGGCGCATCGCCTTCGGTTCCCTCGGCGGTGACGATGATCGAATGAGGGAGACCTTCCGGGCCGCCGCCATCATGTCCCAATAATTCGTCAGTCTTCTGGCCGCCGGTCCGTTTTGAGGCGATCTTCTGCAGCTGGTCTTTGAGTTTTTCCTTAGCGAGCTTTCCACCCTTGAGGCGACTGCATGCCTCGACGACTTCGTCGATGTAGAGCTCGAAGATATTGCGCCGGCGAAATTCGCTCTTGGCGCGCTCGCGTCGTCTGAGAAATACCCCAAGCCGTCGCCCGCACTCTTGCAGGGCGAGCTTGATTTCCTTCCGGATCTCGTCGTAATCGGCGATCGCTTCCTTGGACTCGCTGGTAAACGGCACCCAGACCGAAGCCATGTGAACGAAAATCACCATGGGGCCGGCTGGAAGAGCGCCTCGGGATTGCGGCACTCCGTAGTTGCGCCAGGTGGTATCGAGCACCGCCTTGAACGTCGCGCAGGCAGACTGCTGATAGAGCAAGGGCACGCGATTGGCATAGCGAATAACTCGGGCCAACTCGTTGTCGTCGTTTTGCTGCTCGCCTTCAGCGAGCGGGATCTTCGGATCTTCTGGTTTGTCCGGCGCGTGTTCAGGCCCCTTGCCGTAAGCCAGCCCCGCCTCGATGATGAAGGGATTGCCGCGGTAAACCGCCGGCGGCCTGGTCACCGCAGTGTAAAAATCTCCTTTGATTTGCTTGTACAGGCCATGCAGGATCGCCTTTTCGCCGATGGGCGAGATACAGTTGCTCGGCGGCGCCATGATCTTGGTGGACTGGATCGTTTTGTAGAGCATCTCGGCGGCAGTGCCGTGAACGTTTCGGGGCCGCGTGTCCGGCGAAATCTTCGCGGCCTTGCAGATCTCCTGAGCGAGTTTGGAGGAAACCCGGCTGAAATCACTCGACAGGAAGCCCGACAACGAGTGGCTCTTGGTGTCGTGGAGCATTTTTAGCAACATGCCGAACTCGATACCGTAGGGGTGCGGCTTGATTTCACGTGGCTGAGGCGGCAGCTCTTGAATGGTACGGGGATATTCTTTGGTCTCACCCTCTGGGGTCTGGTAGACGAGCTTGACGTGCGGATTGGCAATCGCGACCTGCTCGAGATACTCGTCGACGGAAGCGCGCCCCTTCTGATAGCGTCCCTCGATTTCGAGGGTCACCTGGGTTCCACGATGGTTCTCCCAGTCGATCTGCTTTTTCTCGAGAATCCGTGGCTCGTTCTTCTTGGTATCGATCTGGACTTCGAAGTAGTGAGCGGGCGTCCGCGCGCTGGTGCGAGAGATGATCTGTACCGGTTTTCCAGTGGTCAGTTGCGCATACATGCCCGCAGCCGATATGCCGATTCCCTGCTGCCCGCGGCTCATGCGCAGCCGATGGAATTTGGACCCGTAGAGAAGCTTCGCGAATATCGGCGGAATCTGTTGACGGACAATGCCGGGGCCGTAGTCGATCACCGTTATCCGAAACCGGTTCGCCTGGCTGGGGGACGGCGGCGCGTCCCCGTTTGAAGCCACTTCCAGCTTGACCACAACTTCGGGCAGAATGCCTGCTTCCTCACAGGCGTCGAGGGCATTGTCGACAGCTTCCTTAACGCAGGTGAGCAGTGCTTTTCTCGGATTGTCGAAGCCTAGTAAGTGACGGTTTTTGGTAAAGAACTCGGAAACGGAAATCTCTCGCTGCCGAGCCCCCATCTCGGCCGCGGATAAAGCCACCTTCGGCTCGGGGGGCTGGGTCTCGGCCGTCGCGGCGTTGGACTTTAGCATAGGTTTAGACATTTCTTTTTCGGCTCCGTGTGATCAGGCTGCAAGTTTTGTTCGTATAGGATGAGCTCAATGGCTGGCTGCAAGAAAATTCCCCGCCATGAACGAGTTCGCACTCAGTCTAACGGTTTGGAAAGTTGATAACCGCTGCTTATTATATCAGAGACCACGATCTTTTGTACCCTTGAACGCGAGATCGCGTAACGATTTGTTTTTCCGAGCAGAAATGTTAGGAAACAGATGATGAATTTTAGACTGGGATTATCTGTTTTGGTTGCGCTCTTTTTGTTCGCTTGTAACGGCGTGCCGGCGGTTCCGTTCAAGCAACTAAACTCCCTCGAAGGCCAGCTGACTACTCGTATTTTTTATCGTAGCGCTGGCGGTAATGTGGAAGCTTACGTCGCCCGGCCGCGGGGTGACGGGCCTTTCCCATTGGTGATTCTACTTCATGGTCACAGCCTCATAGGCAGGGGCGCCGAACAGGTTTTGTCCACCGCCGAAGCTCTTGCGCGGGAGATTTGCTTCGCGGGCTTGGCTATCTCATTGCCAGGCTATGGTTCAACTGAAATTCCCCAAGGCTCGATTGAGGAAACGACTCGGCAGGTCGTAAAGGACGGCCTCGCGATGGCCAAGCAACTCAGCTGGGTGGATGGCGGCCATGTAATGTTTTATGGAGTTTCCCGCGGCGCCATTGTGGCGGCCGCGATGTTAAACGAAGTGGAAGGAGTGAGTGGAGCGGTGCTTTACTCGGGCGCCTATGATCTCGATATGCTCTACCGCGAAACGTCGAGTGTTTGGGTGCGAAAGTTGATTAACCCCAACGGCGACGCCAATCCAAGACTGTTGAATCTGCTTGGCGAAGCATCGAGGTGGCGAGCGCCGACGCTGATCCTGCACGGCGGCCAGGATAAGCTAATACCGGTGAACCAAGCGCTCTTGCTGCGGGATCGACTGAAAACGGTAGGAACTCCTCATCGACTTGTGCTCTACCCGGAACAGGGCCATTTCCTGCCAAGGGCGAGCATTAGAGAACAAACCGTGAATTTTCTCAAAGAGACCACTGCTCCGGCATGCCCTTCAGGCAGCAGTTCTTGACTTGGTTTTAGAGTAGTACGC
>JAHKKJ010000290.1 GCA_020027655.1 Deltaproteobacteria bacterium
TGGAAACGTTCGTCGAAGAATCTGCGGTTTGCCTGCACGACTTTGTGGATCTCGTTGAAAAGTTCCGATTGGAGAATCCACTTTTCCTGCCGGCTTCGCCCGCCCAACCGGTTGATGCGATAGCGCAACGGCGAGTCGCTTTCCTCGTACAGCAAGTTGACGACCTTCGCCGCGAACTTTTTCTCCGGCGTTTCCCAGGACACCCGTTCGTAAAGATCCACCAGGTGCGATTTGTTGATCCGGGTGTGAGTCGAGTTGATGATGACGAACATCTCCGTGGCAAAATCGGCGCTCTTGCCGTCGAAGACGACGCAGGGAACCTCTACTTGCTCAGCTAGCTCAGGGTGCTTCTGGCGAAAGAAATGGAGCGCCGCCAACCGGTGTTGGCCGTCGATGACGAGAAACTTGCCGTCTGGTTCGCTTAAAAAGCCGACACTGTCGGAGACATCGGAGCGGCGAAAGCGCAAAGTCTCATCGGTAAACAGAAGAACCGTACCGGGAAGCAAGGGTTGGCTCACTGCCGTCTCATAGAAGTTAACGATCTGCCGGATTTTTCTGCGATTAAGTATCCGCTGGAACGATTTTTCGCTTTTTTCGATGCCGGCAATAAACCGTGCAACTTCGTCTTCGCCGGGCTCGTCGGCCTCGATCTCCTCGCCTTCAAAATAGTAGCGACTGCTGAAGCTGACGCGATCTAAAAGATCTGCGGCCTTGTACGCGATAAAGTAAAAGGTGCCTTCCTTTTGAACAATGCGTGTTGCCAGCATAAGACCACCCTCCTCCGGCCGATTATAAATCCCTCGCTTGGCCTTTTGCCACTAAAAAGATCTGTAGAAACCGGCAAACGAACCCTCCCTGGATAGCATTCACCCCCTGAGATGAAGGACAGCAGGCCTCGCGCCCGAGCAAGTGGGGGTGGCTGCAAAGGAGCGACTGGGGAAGAATTGATTCCTATTGGACTAAGGTCCAATATACTCGGGCGACCCTTTCGGGCTATTTTTACTCCAAAAGCGCCCACGAGAAATTCAAGTCCGTTTGTGGTATCTTATTGCGATATCCTCATGACCAGTAAACCGGTTTCTTCCGAACTGACGCAGGCACCTTCATTCGCCTCCCGTCTCTTTTCTTTTGTCAACAAGAAGCGACTCAAAATTTGGCTCTGGGTGACTCTGTGCGCATTGCTTTTGGTTGCTTGCGTTTTCATTGAGATTCAAACCTCGCTCCTGCAATCGTGGTTTTTTACTCGCACCAATGAGCAACTTTCCTATCAATTGACAAAGGGTCGGAGTGACGCAATCGCCTTTCCTCGTTCGGCTCCCTTCGATGACCGTCGGGGTTATTCAAAGCTCCCCGCCTTTCAGTCCCGCCTTGAAGCTCAGGGATATCAGGTCGCGCAGCAGGCCCGACAATCGGAGCAGTTGGTGCAGCTCATTAAGCGAGGAATCTCGCCCCCTTACATGGAACCGCCTGAAACCGGTCTCGATATCCGTGGCGCCAACGGTGTGTCTCTTTTTCGCCATGCTCAATCGGAGTTTTTGTTCGCCAAGATGGACGACATTCCACCCCTGCTGGTGAAAACGCTCCTCTTTCTCGAAAACCGGGACCTCGACCACCCCGCTTCCCCGTGGCAGAATCCCGCCATCGAGTGGGACCGCTTATTCAAGGCCGCCTTGTTCTATATCGCTTCCAAGCTTTACATCGAAGTGCCGGTACAGGGAGGGAGCACCCTCGCCGTACAATTGGAGAAGTTTCGCCATTCGCCCCATGGGCGCACAGAATCACCCGTTGAAAAATACCGCCAACTTGTTGGCGCAAGCCTTAAGGCGTACCGCGAAGGGTGGAATACTCGCGCGTGGAGAGAACGGATCATTGTAGATTATTTCAATACCGTTCCTCTCGCGGCGGCGCCGAGCTACGGCGAGATTCACGGCCTGGGCGAAGGGCTTTTCGCTTGGTTCGGAATGCAGTTGACGGACGTTGTCAGCGCGCTAAAGGCTCCGGGACTGACTCCCGCTAAAGTGCGTGCTTTCAAGCATGCCCTGGCGCTGCTCATTTCAGTGCGCGCGCCATCCGTCTTCCTGGTTGATGAGCGGGCTTCGCTGGAGGAAAAGGTGGACCAGTTTACCCGGTTGATGGCCCGATCGGGAATCATCGATTGGGATTTCGCCGCGGTCTTGCAGGAGACGCCGATCAAGTTCATACCCGCGGCACCGCTGCCGCCTCAACCTTCGTCGGGCAAGAACAAAGCAGCCAACGCCGTTCGCACGACCATGATGGAATCTCTTGGTAGCTACAACGTTTACGATCTGAATCGTTTCCATTTGGAGGTCCAAAGCACCATCGATGTTCCGCTGCAAAAAGCGATAACCGATTTCCTTCACAGTTTGGCGAATCCGGAGGTTATCAAAGCCCGGGGATTGAACGGCGAGCGACTTCTCGAGAACGCCGATCCTAAAAAAGTAATCTATTCTTTCCTATTGGTGGAGCCCACCCCGGAAGGAAACCTCGTACGCGTACAGGCGGATAATCTTGCCGCCCCCTTTGATTTCAATAAGAGCGTCAAACTCGAGCTCGGCAGTACCGCCAAGCTGCGTACGCTCACGCATTATCTTGAACTCATCGCGGAGCTGCACAAAGAGCTTGCGGCGTTGGATGCCGACGGTCTGAAGGCGAAAGCTCAGGAAGCGCGCGATCCCTTGACCAAGTGGGCCGTTGAAACCTTGCAGAAGGAAAAGAATCTTACTCTGGAAGCCTTTCTCGATCTCGCCATGGAACGCAAATACTCAGCCACCCCCTACGAAACTTTCTTTACCGGCGGCGGCATCCACCATTTCGAAAACTTTGAACGCGAGGACGATAAGCGCATCCTTGTACTGCGGGATGCGTTCCGAAACTCAACGAACCTAGTATTCATCCGTTTGATGCGCGACATCGTGAGCTATCATCGCGCGCGCTTGCAGTACAACTCCGATGCTGTCCTTTCGGATTCCACGAACCCGGACCGCAAACGCATGCTCCAGGAGATCGCCGAAGAAGAGTCGCGCACGGTTTTGCGCCGCTCCTATCAGGCGTATCACGGACAGACGGAACAACAGATCGTTGCCCGATTGTTAGGGACGAAAAAGAACGCTGAGCGGCGACTGGCGGTTCTCTTTTTCGCCTGGCGAATCGGGGCGAATGAGGAAGCGCTGGCGGCTTGGCTGGAAAAGAACCAGATAAAGGCTAAGGAAAAAGACATATCCAAGTTGTTCCGCGCCTACCAAAATCCCCGTCTGACCCTCGTGGACTATGCTTATCTTCTTTCGCTCCACCCATTGGATCTCTGGTGTGCCAGCGAATATCGGAAAAATCCCGAGCTGTCATGGGAGAAGCTTGTCGCGGACAGTAGCGACGCCCGGCGCCAGGGTTCTGCATGGTTGCTCAACCCGCGCAACCGTAGGGCCCAGGACCTCCGCTTGCGTATCCGTATGGAGAAAGAAGCCTTCGCCCGCATGGTGCCCTACTGGCAACGGCTGGGTTTTCCGTTCAAAACCATGGTGCCTTCCTACGCAACGGCGATCGGTAACTCTTCGGATCGACCCGTGGCTTTGGCTGAGTTAATCGGGATCTTGGTGAACGATGGCGTGCGGCGGCCCAACACGGAGCTGAGCAACATTCATTTCGCCCGCGGTACGCCCTACGAGACTGTCTTCGAGCGGAAGGCAGAGCCAGGACAGCAAGTTCTTGTCCCGGAAGTGGCTCGGGCCGTGAGAAAAGCGATGGCCGCGGTGGTGGAGAGCGGAACCGCGCGGCGACTCAATGGTGTTTTTCGGCTATCCGACGGAAAGCTGATCACGGTCGGGGGAAAAACCGGTTCCGGTGACAACCGAATTGAGACCTTTAATCGATGGGGCAACGTAACTTCTTCGCGAGCGACCAATAGAACCGCCGCTTTCGTTTTCTACATCGGCGATCGCTACTTTGGCGTCACTACTGCATACGTCCAGGGGCGTGAAGCTGAGAAATATCATTTTACCAGCTCCTTACCGGTTACGGTTCTCAAGTTACTGGCGCCGACCATCATCGCGAAGCTGGATAAGAATATGGTCCAACGACCTGCCGGCCCCAGCGAAGCGATTCAGGGCGAGGTCAATGCGCGCAAGATCGATTTCAAGCCTTCAAAGATGTCATATTTCACGCGCTAGAGGCGGCCGACGCCCCAATCGACAATTTGAAATCTGTAATCTGAGATTCCGAGCGCAGCGAGGATTAGGTACCGCGGCGATTACCGAACAGCTCGATGTGGAGCCGCGGCGTATAGCCGAAGCCGTACTCTTTGCACGCCTCGATGATCCACTTCGTTTTATCTCGCAGCTCCCTCCTCGTCTTTCCCTGTCCCATGATCAAGACACGGGAGCGGTCCACGTTTTCCAACCTCCCGAGAATCTCTTCGATCTCATCGAAATCCTCTCTGTGATCCACCACAAATTTGAGTTGGTAGTCGTAAGTGTCAATGAATTGCTGCATCACCTCGAAGTTGAGCCGCGCCGTCTCATGCATTTTGGCGAATTTACCCTTGGCCCGGCGCCAGGGGGTAGAGTTGGCGAGTTTGGGGCTCATGGAAACAAGATCGCAGGCAACCGGCTTGAATAGGGTCGCTGCGGTCTCAATGGTAATGTGAGATCCCAAGGGCTTAATCCCCGCAGTCAATTCTTCAATTTCTGCCGCTAGAAACGGTTCGCCACCCGTCACCACAATATGCCGGCTCGGGTATTTTGCCACCTCCGCTAGGATTTCCCCGACGCTCCACTTTTTTCCCTCCGGCGTCCATGATGTATAGGGCGTATCGCACCAGACACAGCGCAAGTTGCAACCCGACGTGCGGATAAAAACCGAAGGCATGCCGACGAACCTCCCTTCGCCCTGTATGGAATAGAAGATTTCCGCAATCTGCACGAAGCTACATTAACAAAGCATTCATAGCGGGGGAAGCTACTCGTAGAGTTGCGAGAGACTCCAGGGCAACGTCAAAGTCAGTTTCACTTTACTGAATTGAATTCCCAACTGGCGTTTGTCCAAAAATCCCCCCTTCCCCCTTTTTTCAAAGAGGGGAATAATGAGTCTCCCTTGGTAAATGGAGATTTGGAGGGATTTTTGATCTGCTCAAAGCGACTTTGACGTTGCCCCGCGAGTTACTCAGGTTGACTCGACCTCTAGCTTTGCTTGTGATAGAAATAAAAGGTTCGATCTCTCGGAAAATAGCGGGGCTATTACCTTCGCCGATTTCATCGCGATCGATGAGCCAAGATAAAGACGCATTGTTGGCAGAGGAACGGAAACTTCGCAGGCTGAGCAGGGCCATGGACATCGCGGCCATATTGCTCTGGGAGGTCGATCTGACCTTAGAGGAAGCACAGGAGATCGTAAACCACGCCAAGCACACCGCGCTCCAGCTTTTTCCGGACAAGGAAGAAACCTTTGATTTGATCTACGGTCCTCGCTTCAGGCGCATCCTGACGGAGAAATATCACCTGCAATGATGCTTTAAA
>JAHKKJ010000291.1 GCA_020027655.1 Deltaproteobacteria bacterium
TGAGGCTGTGAAGCATCGGCGGGCTAATGGGCGGCCCACCCGCTGATGCGTCGCGATCCCGATTGATCTTTTCACCCTGGCGCTGCTCGCGGATCTTTCGGTACACTTCCTTTAGCTGCACTTCGGCTTCCTGCTCCGAGATAATCTTGATCCACGGCATAGGATTTCCTCCTGACCAGTTTTCTGATAACTCAAAATCTCGCCTAAGGCATTTGAAGTTTTGGATGAGAAAGAGATCGGAACTCTCTCTGGTCGCTTCGGGCCTCATCCCATGAATGGTTTGTGTTTAGCTATTCCGTGTGAAGGTTACAACCTTCTGCCCATTCAGGTGAACTTCGGTGGTGATGGGAATTGCCTTGGCGATAGTGTTCTCGACGAAGCAGCGATCGCTTGCGGCGCGCGCCAAAGTCTCCGCATCTGTCGTGGAGATGGGTCCCGTAAGGTTGACCTCATAGATCATATCTTTGAAAACCCGCGCCTCGCGGTCGTTGTGGGCTCGCGCCAACATCTTGATGCTTTCGACCGGCATCGGCTTTTCCTTGAGCACATTGGCGTATTGCATCATGAGGCACGATGCTGCCCCCGTCACGAAATAGCCTAGAGGCGTCGGCCCCAAACCTTTCCCGCCTCGTACTTCAGGCTCGTCGATCAAGAGCTGGAATGATTTTTCCTCCGTCTTATAGACCGCCTCGAAGGTTTTTTTCTCCTGATGGGCAATGTCCACGCGGACCGTGCCAATCTTGGCGCCTTCCTGCCTGCGTGTCTGAGTATTTTCCTTCTCTGTTTTTGTATCTTCCGGCATGGTTATTACCTCCTAATTGAGTTTTTTGGAATGATGCGCATGAGTATCCACCTCGGCACTATGGCGCAAAGTTGACTAACTACTACTAAGTATATAAGTAGTCAACATGCGTTTAGCCAAAAGGCCTGTTTCTCCCATGCCTCTCTACTTTAAAGTCATGATGGAGATCAGAGAAAATATCCTAACGGGGAATTGGAGCTCCGATTCTCAGATTCCGGGGGAGTTGGATCTGGCCCAGCGGTTGGGAGTCAGCGTGATTACGATCCGGCAAGCTCTCGGAAAACTGGCTCAAGAGGGCTACGTGCGGCGCGAAAGGGCCAGGGGGACCTTCGTCCAGTGGACCGGTCCATTAAGGCAATCCATCAACCTGGAAGTGGAAGCCGAGGACCTAGTCGCCGTTAATCCCGACGGCACGAGCTTTAAACTCCTCGCCTATGGGCTCGTTGAGCCCCCGAAAGAAATCAGCCGGGATCTCCAGATAGAGGCTAACGAAAAAGTGGCGCGCATAACTCGCATCCGACTGTCCCAAGGGCAACCGCTCGCGTATGTGATTTCCTATGTCCCCTCTCGCATCGGGTCTAAGATCCTAAAAAGAGATCTTACGCGGTTACCGCTCAATATCATCGTCGAGAACCTCTTACCGTTCAAAATCACGCAAGTGAAACATACGGTTGCCGCAAGATTGGCGGAGGAGGAGGTGGCCGATCATCTCGGCGTTCCCGCAGGCTCTCCGGTCCTTTATGTCGAAAGAGATTATCTGCACAAAAAGGAAATGGTTTTGCGATCCGTGGGCTTTTATCGCACCGACCTTTTTACCTACGAGCTTACCCTCAAACGCCGGACACGCTAACTGAATGGATCATGCCTTTCTACACTGGAGGATCCTATGATGAACATTGATGATTTGCAGGAACTGGCCGCTAACCGGAGAAGCATCCGTGGCTACGATAAGACAAGAGATATTCCCGATGAAATGGTTCGAAAGATTCTCGACTGCGCCCGCTGGGCGCCTTCGGGAGGCAACGGCCAGCCGTGGGAATTCATTGTCATCCGCGACGAAAAAACCCGTTATGAGATCGCCGATCTTTTTCTGAAACAGCAAGAGCATAAAAAAGAAATGGAGCTGGCCGTCCGCGGCGACGCGAAGATGACCGGTGATGGGTTCCGGCACGCTCCGGTGCATCTTATTGTGTTGGGCGACCCGAGGGTGAAAGAGACCTATCCGGTCAGAACGATGTTGGATAAGGCCGATTCCCACTTCTACACAGGCCTGGCCAGTGCCACTTTGTTGATTCATCTGGCCGCGACTTCTCTCGGCCTCGCCTCACAGTATGTCAGCGATGCCAGCTCGCCCTATATGGAAACCATGCTGAAAGTTCTTCTCGGCGTGCCTGAACCCTTGAAGGTTTACCACCTAATTCCTCTGGGCTACGCGAGCAAACCGATTCCCGCCCGGCCACGGCGCGAACTGGATGAGATGACCCATTATGAACGATACGACATGGCGAAGTATAGAGACGACCGGGAGTTTCAAAAGTTCGTCATGACCGCCAGCCGCAGAGGTTACTACGGTAAACGAACCTGGGTGGAGGACGATACCAATCAACCAACCGACCCTAAGGAAGCGCCATGAGCAAGAAACAAGGTAAAGTCGATCTGGCGAAATTTCGCGAGGTTCATCAAGAACAGCGGGAGCAGGCGAAAAAAGGTCCGGAAGGCCATACCCTCGTTGCCCGCGCCGTCGTCCGGCTGGTTGAGGACCAGCTCAAAGAGGCGAGAGTTGGGGAGTATACGATCCAATGCGATGAGGCCAAGTCGCGCAAGGGTGGCGGTAAGGCGCCATCGCCACTGCACTACTTTGTCGCCGCGGCGGGATTTTGAATGTTCAGCCAACTGACGCGGTACGCGTCGCAACTGGACATTGAGATTGAGGATGCGGAGATGGATATTCGGATGACCTACGACACGCGCGGCAAGTTACTGTTGGCGGATGTCTCTCCGGCCTGTCGTGAGCTGACCTATGTTTTTAACATTAAGAGCCCGGCGCCATCGGATAAGATACAGGAGTTATTGCAGATGATCGAGAAAGGCTGCCATACCATCAACTCGCTGAGAAGTCCGGTGCCTGTGTCGGGGAAACTTGTCCATAACGGGCAAGAGTTCGCCGTTCCTTCAACTTAGCCCGTTTGCTAGACGGATAACCACTAAACAAGGAGGTAAAATGGCAAAGCAACTAAATATGAGCGACCTATTTCCCGAATACGTGGTCCAAACCGTGGATGGCCGGACGCTTAGTCTCCCGCAGGATCTGTCCGGTGAATACTCGGTACTTATTTTCTACCGCGGCGGCTGGTGACCTTACTGCAATCGGCAGTTAGCCGACTTCCAATCCCACATCGAGGAGTTCAAGAAAGAGAACGTCGAGATCGTAGCCCTTTCCGTGGATCCACTGGATAAGGCCAGAGAGACTGTGGACAAGTTGCAGCTTACTTTTCCAGTGGTCTATGGACTTGAAGTGCCCAGCGATGCGGACAAAATAGGCGCCTTTTGGGAAGAGCGGAGAAAAATTATCCATGCCACGAATTTCATTCTGGATTCGGACAAAAAGGTGGTAGACGCCTCTTATAGCATCGGGCCCATCGGCCGGATCGTCGCCGCCGACGCCCTAAGCCACATTCAGTTCTTTAAAAAAAGAAAAGCACAGTCAGGATAACCCAAGGCTTGTTCCATTACGGCGAGATTGCTCTTACTCGACTTATAAGCAAGTACGATCTCACGTGACAGCACAGAAGAAAAACGGGAAATAATGGATGATCTTGGAACTTAACGAACCCTCTGCGCGTTGATTATAGAGTTGATCATAATTGATTAGAAAGCGAGGAGGACTCATGATTAGCCGAATTTTCTTAGCGTTAGCCTTGGCACTCGTTATGATCCACCCAGCCGCTTTTGCCCAGGTAGGGCCGAAAGACGGAGCAAACCTGGCGCCAACGGATCTCGAGCGGATCAAGGTGGGTCAGCCGGCGCCGGATTTCACGCTCGAAAACGTCGACGGAAAACAGGTCTCGCTGTCTGAGTTCCGCGGCAAGAAGAACGTCGTCTTGGTCTTCTACCGCGGGCAGTGGTGACCCTACTGCGCGCAACAGCTCGGCGAGCTGAAAGGTCTGCTAAATAAACAGGAAAAAGACAAGGTTCAAATTCTCACGTTGAGCATCGACAGCCACGATGATTCCAAGAAGTTCATCCAGAAGCTTCAAGAGAAGTTTCCAGGGGACTACGACTTCCCCTTCCTAGAGGACAAAAGCCACAAAGTTATCGACCGCTACGGGATTTTAAACCCAGAAAGCAAAGGCTGGCCCCACCCTGCGACATACGTCATCGACACACAGGGAATCGTTCGCTGGAAATTTGTCGAGGTGAATTACCGAAAGAGACCCTCTAACGAGCAGATACTGGCTGAACTCAAAAAGATTCGCTAGCAGCCCGCCATTTAGGCTAGGCTCGGTGGAGTCGAGATTTCGGGAACTTCCTACTAGGGATTCCTGTTAGAACTCTCAGGAGTTCATCTCCGGATGAAATCTTTCCTAATCCCGCTAAGCCTCGCCGTCATATTGACGACTATCCCAGCAACAGCGGCTGATCTCCGCCCAGACGAGATTGTCACAGTCCTACCCAAGGACGCCATTCCGGCTATTCTCAAGCCTAGGTTTGGCGACTCGAAAAGTGCCCCCTGGCTTAGCGGTAGGGACCTGGTCGTGGGGGTCGAGTTCAGCGGCGACAGCCGTGCCTATCCCATCGCTACTTTGAGCCACCATGAGATCGTCAACGATACGGTGGGAGGTCAACCGATAGCGGTCACCTGGTGACCCCTTTGCTATACGGCCATCGTGTATGACCGTCGAATCAAAGGTAAGGAGCTGACCTTCGGAGTCTCAGGGAAGCTACATGCTAACTCTCTCATCATGTACGATCATCAGACGGAAAGCCTCTGGAGCCATCTGGCAGGCGCGGCTGTAACGGGTCCCTTGAAAGGAGAAAAACTCAAACCGCTTCAGTCCATGCTCACCCGGTGGGATACCTGGAGAAAACTCCACCCTGTCTCAAAGGTCCTGTCCAGCGGCCGAGAGAGTTTTTTTTCTTCGATGAAGGACCCCTATGAAGCCTACTACCGATCCGCCGACACTGGGATCATTCCTACCCGTGTCTCAGACAAAAGGATCTACCCCAAAGAATACGTCCTGGGCCTGGTCCTGAATGAAAAAGCCAAGGCCTATCCATTCTCCGTTTTGAGCCGGCAACCTGTGGTTAACGACACTTTTCAAGCCGTGCCTCTACTCGTCGTCTTTGATGCGGAAACGACCACCGGCGTCATTTTTAGAAGAAGTTTGGATGGCAAAAGCCCTTCTTTCAAACAGGTAACGGGTTCGGAAAAGAAAGGACCGTTCCTAGTGGATGACACCACAAAATCCGTATGGGATGGACTTATTGGCAGAGCCATTGAGGGCTCATTCAAAGGAAAAAAACTGGAACCCGTGCCCATGACGCCGTCGTTCTGGTTCGGCTGGGTGGACCACTACCCGAGCACAGAGCTTTATCTCATTGAGAAGTGAGTTTTTTCAAATAGTAAACAGGTTTAGATCGTATCTTCCGAGAGCCTTTGCAAGACACCTATTGTCTGATCGCTTCCCCAGTCACGGTAGCCGATCACCTTCCCTAA
>JAHKKJ010000292.1 GCA_020027655.1 Deltaproteobacteria bacterium
TGCGCCCACGCGGGCGGCTACTCGCCGTGGATCCGCGGCCGCTGGCGCCACGGTCATTCCAGCCGTCCTGAAGCAAGAGATGTTATCACTCGTCCGATCTACGATTATCTCAGTCGCTTGTACTTCGACACCTGTATCTTTGACCGGGATTCGCTGGAATTTCTTATTCGCACGATGGGCAGCGACCACGTCCTGTTGGGCACCGATTATCCTACGCCAATGATCGATGCAGGGCAGGTTTCGGCCATCAATGGCATCGAAGGACTATCGGTGGAGGACAAAGAGAAGGTTTTAGGCGGCAACGCGGCGAGGCTGTTGGGGTTGACGTGAAATTCCCCCACCTTTTCCTTCCTCCGACGGAGGCCGTGTCATGATCGAGAAGTTAGAGTTGCGAGCAAAAATGTCCCCCTTTGCTAAAGGGGGATTAAGGGGGATTTTTTCGCGTATTGTGAAACCGTGGGTAACTGCGCAAATCTCCCCTGGCCCCTCTTTTTCAAAGAGGGGAAATCTGATCCACCTCGGTCGATGTTCTTTTGAGATTGCTTGCCCCTGAGCCTACCGTCCCCAGAGCTGCTTCGTTGCCAGCCGCGCGCCTTCGGCCATCGATTGGAACTTCGCCCAGGCGACTTGCGGATGACCCACTCTCGAGCCGATGCCGCAGTCCGTACCTGCGATGACGTTTTCGCGGCCGATGAGCTTGGCATATTGCACCAAACGATCGGCGATGGCCTGCGGATGTTCGATAAAATCGCTGTAGTGTCCGACGACTCCCGGGATATATATTTTTTCCTCGGGGAATTTTACTTCTTGCCACACCCGCCACTCATGCTCATGGCAGGGATTGGACGCTTCGATGGAATAAGCGCCGGCGCGAACCTTGAGAATTAGATCGACGATATCTCTCAGCGGTATGTCGTACTTGTGGGGGCCATGATAACTGCCCCAGCACATATGGAAGCGCACCCGGTCGATCGGCAAGTCTCTCAGGCCGTGGTTGAGGGCGTCGATCCGCAGCTCCTGATACTTCCGATACTCCGCCACGCTCATCTGTGGATACATCTGCCAGGCGTCCGCCAGATCCGGGTCGTCGATCTGGAGGATAAAACCGGCGTCAACGATGGCCTTGTATTCCTCGTGCATGGCGTCAGCGATGGCAAAAAGATAGGCCTCGTCAGTGGAGTAGTATTCGTTCTTCATCCAGTGCTCCATGGTGCCGGGAGCGATGGCGGGGAGAAAAGCTTCTTCGATCGGCTTTCCTTGGAGCGCGGCTTTCAAATTCTCGATGTCCGCCTTTACCTCGGCGTGGCCGATATACTTTAGCGGCTCAGCGCAGTAGAAAACTCGAGAGTGGTGACCGATGGAAGTACGTCCACCCCGGTTAAAGTACTCAGAGAACTCAATCATGTCTCGGCCGAAGATGGAGGTAGGCCTGAAATCCGAACCTGCCGGTCTCTCGATGAAGCCACTCAGCCGCTCGCGCGTGTAACGTGAGAAATTTGATTTTCCAAGCTCGCCGTCGTTGACGATATCGACGCCGCAGTCGATCTGTTTTTGCACGACTTCCGCGACGGCGCTTTGGGTGCGCGTGGTAAGGGCCTCGCGGTCGTAGGGCTTGCCTTCGTTTCTGGCGACGAGCATCTCCATAAGTTCTGCCGGCCGCGCCAAACTTCCCGCATGGGTGACAAGAATGCGTTCAGTGCTGCGTTTCATGCTATACCTCCGCGTGAAAAAATACTGGAGTGATGCGAAATCATTAATCCACTACTCCAACATTCCTTCTTCCCGTAACTTTCTTATTTTCCCTTTCCACCGTCCGGCAGGGATTTTTTGATCAGGTCGCGAATCTTGTCGAGCTCTTCGATCCATTCGGGATTCAACCAAAGGAATTTAGCTCCCTTAACCCGGCGTGCCCGTTCGCTTACTTTTTCTTTCGAGATATCCTCCCTCAGGGAATCGTAAAGCCCTCCGGTCTTTTGATTGTAGTCGAGCCAAGTCGTTTGTCCCTCCCGGGAGAGCAGCCAGTTGGCGGCAACTTTGGCGGCGTTGGGATGCGGCGCGCGGTTGAAGAAGCTCAAGGTGCCGTTATACGCGGTCACGGAGGATCCTTCTTTTAGCGATCCCGGCAGAAATTGATTGAGCGGCAGTCCCTGGGTCATTGCCGTATCGACTTGCCTCGCGCCGATACCGAAGGCGTATTTTCCCGCGCTGAGCCAATCCAACAACTGCTCGTTGGAGCGCACGATAACCATATCCGTCTCGGCGTAGAGCCGTCGCAGATACTCCGGCCCCAGATCGGGGTGCTTGTAGAAAAAGATCTGCGCCGCGCTGATCGGGCCGGCGACCAGCGGGTCCACGGAGACGATCTTTCCCTTCCATTTCGGATTTAACAAATCCCAATAGGATTTGATCTCCGATGGATTCACTAGTTTGGTGTTGTAAGTAATCTCCCCGCTTCTCGGCGTGCCCTCGAAGACAAAGATGTACCGGTTCTCAGGGTCGTCGTAATGATGTTTGCCTTCATACCAACTGGATAGGTCTACGACTTCGGGCAAAAGTAACAGCGGTTTAATGGGTTCAAGAATTTTGGCGCGGTGAAATACAGTCAACGGAGTTATGTTTCCCGATATGTATAGGTCCGTAATGTACTTGCCGGCCCTACGCTCGCTCATGACGCGCTGACTTAGCTCAGGGCCTCTTCCGGTCACCAGGGTCACTTTGATTCTTGGATATTTTTTCTGAAAGGTCTCGCGAAATACCGGTTCGAACGCTTGAGTCATATAGATGACCAGCTCTCGTTCTTCTTCCGCCGCCTTTACCGTCTTGTCCCAGTCAGCTTGCCACGCCGCCTTTGGCTCAGCAGCGAGGACAAGTGGTTGGGGTAGCGACACTGAAAGGATTGACAAAAAAGAAGCGATAAGCGCGAACCTAACAATTATTGCTGTTGCCATATCTGCTCCTTAGATTATTTGATCGTTCGTTGACCCACCACTGCCTGAACATCTTCGATGATATAGATAGTCAGCGCTTCGCGGCGGTTCCTCACCGTTAGATCGTGGCGCGGAAACGAGTCTACATTCACTCCGGCATGCTGGGCCACTTCCTCTGAGATCACCAGTTGGCAGCCGTATTCTTTGGTGAGGTCTTGCAGACGGCTGGCGACGTTTACGGTATCACCGATGGCGGTGAGACTGACGGCCGAGCCAAAGCCCATGCGCCCGACCACGGCCGGTCCGCTGTGGATTCCGACGCCAATTTTCAGCGGCTCTGCCAGCTCGGCAGCGAGTAATTGGCTTAGCTGGTTAACTCCGTTGACAATCTCGTTGGCTGCGTTTAGGGCTCGACGGCAGCCGTCGTTCGGATCAGTCTCGATCCCGAAGAGCGCCATTACCCCGTCACCGACGAATTTATCGACGACGCCTCCGGCGCGGGTGACGGCTTCACCTGCGGTCTTAAAATAGCTGTTCAAGATAAAAACAAGATCGTACGGCAATTTATTCTCCGCCATGCCCGTGAATGAGCGGAGGTCGGCGAACAAGACGACGATATTGCGCTCCTCACCGGCCAGGTAGGAAGGCTGCATGAAGCCATGCCAGGCTTGACCGCTTGCCGGTACGAGCGGTGTGATCGATAGATCTACTGTCGGTCGCAACTGGCAGGCGAGCCTCACATTGGGAGGCGCTCCGACACGCTGCAGGACACGCACCTCAGCGGGTTTCGCCGGCAGCAGTGAATCCCATCCACGTACAACGCGAACTCGACAGGTCGAGCAACGGCCTCTTCCACCACAAACAGATGTGTGAGGGATTCCCGCAAAACGACTAGCTTCGAGCACAGTGAGGCCGCGAGGCACGGCAACTTCAACCCCTCCCGGATATGTCAGGCGGATGCGACTCCGTCTTTGAATTGCGGAGCGGATAGCTCGGGCGAGCAGCACCAACGCGAGAGTCGCGACGTAACCTTGGAGCATCCAATTCCGTAGGGCAGCCAAAAGCTCGCGTTGTTGGCCTCTCGGAACGTTTGCGGCCCGCAGAGTCCGGTCGAACCAATCGGGTTGCCGCACCATGAGATCGGAGATTTCACGACCGGCTTCTGCGAAGCCTAAAAGCGCCAGTACGGGGAGTAATAAGGCGACGCTAAAAAAAATCGGCACAACACGCGAGTACCACGGCCGCAGTCGCAGCCAGAAGTGCAATCCGATGCAGCCATGCATCCAGGCAACGATGACTAGGATCGCTTGGCGTATGCCATTGAGCGGCGAGACGTTCCAGAGTGAAAGAACGATGAGCGCATAAGAATCTTTAACGTCGAACAGCTCGTGGGCTAAGCGTGTCCCGGCAATGTGGGCAGCAAGAAAAAGAGGGATGGTTAGGCCGAGCACGAGTTGGAGCGCTTCCCACAACGGCATGCGCAAATGACGGCGTCGATAGAGCGAATAAAACGCAAGCCCGAGATGGGTGGTTAAAGCGCCGTAGAGCACGACGGTGGCCAGTGGGTTCCGCCACAGAGCCAAAAACCAAATACGGCCGGCTTCCATCGCTTCGAGCGAGATCAAGCCCAAGGCGTGATTGATGAAATGGGTCGCGAGGTAAGTCAGCAACACGAGACCCGAGACCAGACGTACGCGTCGAATGATCATGGCGGCGGGCTCAATCTACTACGACCCGGCGTGCGCAGTCCATGATCGGCAATACGTGTTTCGATTTCCGGGTTTCGGGTTTCGAGTTAAGAAGCAGTCCTAGGGTAGTGTCTCACGCTGTTGGTACTTTATCCTAAATGGCGGCATTGGAAATGGAGTAGACCACCACGAAGGAGGACACGAAGAGCACGAAGGAAGAGAAAATCATGTTGAAATCCGGTCGCTTTTCTAATCCGGTCCGTTCTTCGTGTCCTTCGTAGTACTTGAAGATTTTCGCAGCTTGCGCAAACTTTCCGGTGGCCCGTGGGGGCTATCCAAAACGGGGATTTGCTCGCGCCAAGACGCCAAGAACGCCAAGTCCGCAGGTTTGATTTCTTTGCGGCCTTTGCGCCTTTGCGCGAGATATTCCGAGTTTTGGTTGCGGCTCTGCCGCGCTGGGCGTTTCGTGGTGAATAGAAAAACCTTGGTTGAGCATCCAAGAGATCCATCATTCGGGCGGATGTGAGGCACAGCAGCGGGGTGATAACTCGCAGTGATGCCTTGGGATTTAGGGCGTTTCGCACGGAATTTCATTCTCCGATTCCAAAATGTTACGCCAAAGAATAAGTGCCTTTAATCTAAGAGGCACTGCATTAGATTTCTTGTTCTCCTATTGACTACGAGTACCGGCTTATCTTAGTTACCAAAGTAAAGGTATCGATCTAGAGCGAGAGAGGGGATCTAACCATGAGAGATGGATTTAAAGTCATCGATGCGGATCGGCATGTGTTGGAGCCGTCCGATCTTTTCGCGAATTATTTGCCCGCGAAGTTTCGTGACCGTGTGCGCATCGAGGGGCCAAACCAGACGCTTCGTTTCGTTGACGGCGAGC
>JAHKKJ010000026.1 GCA_020027655.1 Deltaproteobacteria bacterium
TCGATCCTGCAGGTAATCATTGCGCGTGTTACGAATACGGAGATAATCCGGGCCGATCTGTTTGCGCCGATGAACTTCATGTTCCTGTACCGGACGAGTGCGGCGAAAACCGATGTCGTAGCGCCAGCAATGGGTATCGTCGGCCGGAACATAGGTGTGTATTTCGTAGCCATCGAGCTCGTTCGTCGGTCTCCCGGCAGGCACGCAACCGTAAACCGGCGATACGAAGGCGGACATTCGAACGTAGTGTTGGTTGTCGGCGGAGTTTCGGATGGCGACTAACCGCACGCCGAAGTCTGTTTCCTCTGTTTCATAGACGGGCGATGTATCGCTTTTGTAGAGCGACTGGTTGCGTTCGTTGGTAAATGCGCGATGGAGAAAAGAAAGGTGCGAGGAATCGCACTCGCCTTCGAGTCCTTGGAGGTAATTGCACTCCAGGAGACACTTGGTGACATAAGTTTGATCCAACGGCACTTGCGTCCATTCATAGTTGGGAAACAGAGGTATCTTGTCGCGCGGCCCGAGATAGGCATAGATCACGCCGCCGGCTTCATGCGTCGGGTAGGCGGTGTGACGCAGTTTTTTCCTGAAGTCGCTGTCGCCGGGCTCCGCTGGCGTATCAAGCACATGGCCCTCAACGTCGTATTTCCAGCCGTGGTAGATGCAGCGCAAGCCGCACTCTTCGTTGCGGCCGTAAAAGAGCGAGGTTCCGCGATGCGCGCAACGCTCGCCGAGCAAGCCGATGCGTCCCTGGCTGTCGCGAAAGGCGACCAGATCTTCGCCCAGCATCCGCACACGGACCGGAGGGCAGTCCGGTTGAGGAATCTCTTCGGACAAAAGTGCGGGAACCCAATAGCGCCGAATCAAGTTGCCCATGGGTGTGCCCGGATTGATCTGGGTTAAGAGTTCGTTGTCTTCTTTAGAAAGCATAAAATCATCCTCTGCCTGAATGATCAGGTGTCCAGCATTCCGGCCGCGAAAAGGTCACCGTAAAAAAATTGAGAGCGGACCATACCTTGTTCTAGATTGTACTTGATAAAGGCATCGATGGTCGATTTATTCGCTTTGAGCCCGTATTTCCACGGGTCGCTCCAGACTGTGATCTGCTCTTTCATTCTCTCTCTGAGATAAACAACCGAGAAGCCCCCCCGGTCGCTGAGAATATCGTCACAGGCGATTTGCTTCGCCTGCTCGAAGGCAGTGTAAAATTTAGCCGCAAGATCAGGACGCTTTCGGTCGAGCTTTCGGCTCATGACAATCATGTGTACAGGAGTATAGATCCCGGTTTCCCGGTAGAGTTTTTGGTCTTCGCCAAAGTAGTCGGGAAAAAGTCGCTTCACTTTAGGGTGAGTCTCCAGAGTCTCGAAGAGCTTGGTGTCAGAGATGTCAGTGATGATCGCATCCAATTCGGCAGCGATCATCCGTTCCACCATGTTTTTCTTGTCGTCGACGTATTCGATTTTCGCAGTCGGGTCGTGGACGGGAAAGACTTCCTTGGCTTGAACAATCCATTGGATCTTTGAAAGATCGACGCCGTGGCGGTCCTGTAAGAGCCCTCGCGCCCAGACAGTTAGCGCGGTTCGGTAGGTACGCGATCCTACTTTCTTGCCTTCCAAATCTTTGGGAGAGCGAATGCCGGAATCGGCATGAGTGAATATCAGCTGATAGACGGGTTTGCGCTTGGAGAAGATCGGTAAACCGACGATCTCCCAGCCGGCTTCGATGGCCGGTAGCCAATACCCAATATTAAGGTCGCATAGGCCGAACTCGCCGGCTTTCATCTTAGGGTCTTCCTTATTGATCATCGATGATAACTTAACCGGTCTAAGCTTGACGCCGTCAATATCGACTCGCCCTTCAAGAATCGGCATCGTGATGTCATAGCGCATTACGGGGAATTCAATTTCCAATACTTGGTCTGTAGTCATAGCGGCCCTCAATCCTGAGCCCTGAAATCCGGCGCCATTACCATTGCGTGGACGGTCCGTCGCTGTCAAGAGTTCAGCTCTAGCTCGGCAAATTTTTGGCCAAGAAGATCGGGCTGGCCGTGCTGCTTGGAGAAAAATCGCTCGATGTCCTCGTTTCTGACCCCCGCTAGCGTTGGCGGATTCCACTGAGGTTTCTGGTCTTTGTCGATCAAGCGGGATCTCACGCCTTCGCAGAAATCGGACCGCGCGCAGAAATTGAGTGCCATGTCCCATTCCCGGAGGAAAACCTGTTTCAACGCCAGTTCCCTTCCGCTCGTCAATTGCCGGAAGATCGCCTTCGCGGAAGTCGGCGAACCGCTCAGGTAACCGCGAATACCGTTCCTGATCCATTCGTCGTTTCCGTTCCAGCTTCGAAATGCCCTGTCGATCTCTTCCACCGTTGTTTTGATCGTCAGTTCCCTGACGATGTCGAGTGATTTGACGAGGTCAGATCCATTTGATGGATCGGCTTCGGCGGCTGAGGCGAGATATTCGCGCAGTGTCTGCTTGTTTCTTTGAGGATCCGGGTTCCAGCTTAGGCGAGAAAGGCCGGCAAAAACCTCCCCCCTCTTTTCTGCGCGCACGACGCCGTCCGCCATCCCGAGAGTGACCGCGTCGTGGCCAGTGATGCGCGCGCTGGTTAAACCGAAGAACAACCCTAGGCCGGCAGGTAGCCGGTTGAGAAAATAGGTGCCGCCGACATCAGGAAATAAACCGATGGCGATCTCGGGCATCGCCATGACGGTGCGTTCAGTAACGCCGCGATACGCCGCGCCGTTCATGATGCCTATACCGCCGCCCATGGTAATGCCGTCCGCCCAACAAAGTATGGGTTTGGGATAGACGTGGATGAGATAATCGACAAAATACTCCGTGGTGAAGTAATCTCGGGCCGCCGCAATGGTTCCGTCTCGCTGCAGTGCCATGACCAGTGACTTTACATCGCCGCCAGCACAGAAGGCCTTTTCCGATTCCGCGTAGAGAACCACGCAGGCCAGGTTTTCGTTCTGCCACCACTCAAGAAGCTTAGCCTCCATCGAGCGTAGCATCCCTAGATCCAGAGCATTGAGGGCTCGGGGATTATTAAGTGCGACATAGCCGATTTTGAATCGACCGGAGTTTTCTTGCGAAAAGACCACGGTGGGGAGTGTGTTATCGATCGCTGTGACCATCAAGATTCCCGGGGTGCAAAGCAGCGCGGCGCCACGTCGCTGCACGTCGGCCCGTTTAGATTGTTACCTCGACAACTACGGCGTCGTCAACTTTTCGCTCTTCCCGATGGCTATCGGCTTGCGATTCCGATTACCCAACTAACGGACCACTCGCACCTGGAAAACATAGAAAAGTAACCGACCGTTTTGTACAAGAAAATACGTTTACGTTGCACAAAACTGTACTTTCGTTAGCAAACTATGATTCCTATTGATCCGGAACCACTGAATTTACTTCTGGAATCTTTGAGATAAATCCATGAAAAATCTTAGCATTTCCAATAATGTCGGGGGAAGTAAAGACTTTGGCATGTCAATTGCTGAATCACGTTGACTCGCGCTGCAAAACAAAGACAGAGAGGGACATATGGAAACAACAATTCCATTAGAGCTCAGCGACATTCAGTACGAGGACGCAACTTATCATGCGGCGGTATGTCACCGCTGTGGCACCAAGATTTATCCAGCGGAGCACCTCGAACCACACTTGGACCGCCACCAGTTGAAAGATCTCTACCTGGAAGGGGAACTGAAAAAGTTACAGTTCGCCATGGCCAGAATGCGATAAGTTTGATGTTCCCCGGCTAACCGGTGTTTCACGAGCGCAAGCTCGAACATTTAGGCGTTACGGTTCGGGTTTTGCGGCTACCAACCTCAGGGTGTCCCCTCCTCAGGGGACACCCCCTCCCTCAAAAAATAGAACCCCTGGATTCACGGCTCCACGGAACTCAGCGAGGTCACAACTTTTCGCTACGCAAACTTTCCGTCTCTCTTTTGAAATGGAAGTTAAACAGAGCGATATTTCCAGCGCCGCATAAATCGCACCGGTACCGTCCAGCGTCGCTTTCTCTTTCCTATTTCAAGCCAACGTCACGCTGATCCTGATCCGGGTGACTGGAACTTCCCACCAAACTGCTGACGATCCTGTAGTCGTCGCAGAGCAGGATCTAAAGGCAACGCCTTTCAGTCTGAGTTTTCCTCAGGTTTACACAGTGAAACCAAGTATAGACTGAATTGACAACAATGATATGGGTTGCGACGCAAATAAGCATCGAGCAGCAAAACCAGGGGCTGGGCGTGTAATTTTACGATTGGTTGCTCGTCAAACCATCAGAGTGTATCGTTATAAAGTGACCGCTTTGAAGAGATTCGCGTTCAAAGCAGTACTCTTCTCCACAGTTATTCTCGCCGTGGCCTATATTTCACTTTTCTTTTTCATTCGTTCGGTTCGTTTTCAGCAGTGGCTCAAAGCCGAAGCCATCCAGAGAACCGGTCACAAAATCAACCTGAGCGATCTTCGACTAACATTTCCTCTCAGCCTAACTGCCTCTACCGTGGAAGTTTCAAATGAATCGGGAACCCTTCTGCAAGGACAACGTATTACCGTGACCTTCGGTTTTATTGATCTCTTCTCCAAGAGCATCTACCGAATCAAACTCCAAAAACCGATCTTTCACGTTGACCTTCAAAAGCTGTTCGACTCGTCAGCTAAAAATTCAATTGATATTGCGATTCGCCATTTGAATATCGAGGACGGAACGATCGTCTTAAGAACCATTGAGGGGCAAAGCTCGGAGTTTCGCGCCGTCAATCTGAACGCGCAAAACCTCAATATGGGGCGAGCCAGCGGCATTATATTGCAGGCGGATCTTCCTTGGCTCACAGCTTCGGCTGAAATCTCGATTCACAGGGAGAAGGAGGAACAGGAGGCCGAGATCAAGGTCCGTCAAACGAGAACCAGGGATCTCACCGGTCTGTTGTCAAAAACTCCGCCCGGTGATGCCCTAAACATCAAAATCAAGCTGCGCAAAGCTGATGGCGAGACATTGGCAGTTTCGGCGTCGGGACAGTTTGACGGATTGGCCGTCGGTGCTGAAAAAATAAATGGTCGCTTCGAGTCGCGCGCCGACATTGATACCAGCTTTAAGAACGCAGTAGTCTCGGCGAAGATTGAGGTGACCGAACTTCCCTCTCAAATCGGTTCCATTAAGCTCGCGGGCATTCCGGGAGGCGCCGTCGGCAATTTTGAAGGCACTTATTCTTTCCCAGGGAGAACTATGACCTTCAAGGCGCTTCATCTCACTTCCGCGTCAGGAATAGCCGACGGGAAGGGCGTAATTTTTTTTGGTCCTGACCCGACTTTTACGAACACTCACATGAATCTAAGCAAAGTTCCCGTGACCGCTATCAAGTCATTCCTGCCTGAACCGATAAGGGCGTGGACTCTCCGCGGCATTGCAGACGCTGACTTGGAGATCGAGGGGCCTTGGGACGCCATCGCCATTAAAGGAGTCGCCCGAACGAATGGAGCGGAACTAAAGACCGATGCGTTGTCGTTGCAGCAACTCAACCTGACAGCTCCGTTTACCTGGGCCAATTCCACGTTACGCGCCGGCGATGTCCGGATCCAGGGCAAAGCATTGGCGCTTAAAAGCAGCGCGGTGCAATTCGCGGCTCAAGAGCTGCAGCTTGACGGCAGACTGGAATCCAAACCGGGCAAACCACTGAGAACAAACGGCAAGCTCCGGCTTCTGCGCGGTCGCTACGCCACTCCCGACGGTTCCAAAATGGGAGAAAACTTTACCCTCGCCGGTCATTTAAATATTACCAATGGAGAGGGGAACATTTTTTCGCTGACCGGCAACCTGAACGTCGAAGAAGGTGAGATCCTTTGGGGAAAATTTTTCGGAGATTTCAAGTCCCAGAAGCCATCAATTGACTTTGATGGCGATTACTTTGCCAGCCAAGACGAACTCCAACTTCGCAGGCTCGATCTTTCACTCGCTACCGTTGGTAAAGTAGGGCTTGTCGGAACCGTCCAACAAATCTCCCAAAAGCCAATAGCCCGCATTCAAGTCACTGGCGACGACATCCAGCCTTCAAGCGTTTTTGACTTCTTCATCCGGGAAACGCTCAGCCGGAGCTATCCGATCTTGGATCAGCTAACCCTCGGCGGCCGCGTCGATTTGGCCGCGCAAGTGTCCGGGACTTTGGATGATCTTTCCGTCGACGGGAATCTCCAGGTGCGACGTGGCAGCCTGCGCGCTAAATCCGACAAATGGCAGGTCGGTGCCATGAATCTCACGCTGCCCTTCCGCGTCCACTTGCCTGCAGCAACACGCGAAGGGATCTCTGCCAGTATTCCGGCCGGAGCATTGGCCATCGGATCGCTTCGCTTCGGCACTGAGTCGATTCCGGAGATTAAGACACCGGTCTCCTTGTGGAACAATGCGCTAAAATTTGATCAACCCATTCGGGTCCCGATCTATGGCGGCACGATTGAAATCCGCAACCTTGCATGGGCCGATTTGATCGGACATCCCCAGGCGTTTTCGCTTGCTTTAGAGGCGAAAGATCTCCAGGTTCAACGGCTGACTGAAAGCTTGGGTTGGTATCGTTTCGGCGGCACCCTGAGCGGCTCCATTCCAAAGGTCGAGATGGCGGGGAACGTTCTCCGGAGCGAGGGTGAAATCCAGATCGAGGTCTTTGGCGGGCACGTGCAGGTGAGCAAGACGGAAATCGAAAATCCGTTGTCCTCGCTGCCGGCCATCAAGTTGGATGCTCGCTTTCAAGAGATTCAGCTTGAACAGGCGTCCGACACCTTTGCCTTCGGACGCATCTCGGGCATTCTAGAAGGAACCATCAGCGATCTCATCATTGCCGACGGGCAACCTTCGCAGATGCAGGCCGACGTCCACACCGTGGCGCGGTCAGACAGCAGTCAATGGATCAGCGTCGAAGCGCTCAACAAGATCACGGTATTAAGCTCCGGCGAGGATGGAAGTTTGGTTTATGGGGGGATCGCCGGTTTTTTTGATGAGTTTCGCTATAGCAAGATGGGGTTCAAAGCCACCCTGAGAAACGACAAACTGACCCTCCGTGGCGTCGAGAGCAACGACGGAAAAGAATTTCTCGTCGTCGGCAGCTTTCTTCCGCCCACCGTCAATGTCATTAGCCACACGCGAGAGATCGGTTTCAGTGACCTCATGAAGCGATTACAACAAATCCAGAAATCGGACAAGCCGCAAATCAAGTGAGTATGGAGGAATCATGTTCAAACGTGCTGCCGTTCTCATAGCGTTCTTAGCCAACGCCTGCGTAACGGTGAATATTTATTTTCCGGCCGCTGCGGTGGAGCGTGCGGCGGATGAGATCGTTAAAGAAACCTGGGGAGGCCGGACGGAGTCGGCTCCGAAAGAGCAACCTCGCAGCCTGCTGCCGGCGGCATGGAAGATCGTATCCGTCAGTTTCATCGACGAAGTTTTCGCCCAAGAAGCCGACATCAATATTTCAAACCCCGCCATTCGCGCTTTGAAAGAGTCGATCAAGAATCGAAGTGGCTCCATCAAGCCGTTTATGGATCGCGGCAATGTGGGACTGACAAAGGATGGCCTATTAACGGTCCGAACCACAGACGGCCTTAACCTTAAGGAACGGGCGGAGGTGCAACAACTCGTGGACGCGGAGAATCGGGACCGCGAATCGCTTTATCTTGAAATAGCCAAAGCAAATAATTTTCCGCTGGAGTCTGTGGCAAAAATCAGAAGCATCTTCGCCAGGAGCTGGGTTGAACAGGCACAAGCCGGTTGGTGGATCCAAGACGGACAAGGGAATTGGAAAAAGAAATAACGCAGCCCGGCGACTCGCCTATTGTCCTTTTCCCAGCTCTTGGGACCGCCGTGTGGCGTTGACGACAGCTTCCATGACGGTGCCGCGAAACCCTTTTTGCTCCAGCGCGTAAAGTCCCGCGATGGTCGTCCCGCCCGGAGAGGTAACCTCGTCTCTCAGCTCGCCGAGGTGCTTCCCGCTTTCGAGTGCCATGCGTGCGGAGCCGTATACAGTCTGGAGCGCCAGCTTCAGCGCCACTTCTCGGGATAGACCCACTTGAACTCCGCCGTCGGCCAACGACTCAATAAAGAGAAAAACATACGCCGGCCCGCTACCGCTGAGTCCGGTCACCGCGTCCAAATATTTTTCTTCCACGGGCAGGGCGATCCCAAAACTGTTGAGAATCAAGCCGACTTTTTCCATGTCCTTGGCCGTCGCGTGTGCCCCGCCGGCATATCCGGATGCGCCGGCTCCCACGACACATGGAATATTGGGCATAACTCGCACAACGCGAGCCCCTTGGGCCAAATTGTTCTCGAGCCGGGAAAGAGGAACACCGGCGGCAACTGAGACCAAAAGTTTGGCTTTGCCCAGTTTCTTTGCGACTTCCTTGAGCACCGAATCCACGATCTGAGGTTTGACCGCAAGAATCACGCTGTCGGCGAAATCGCAGACCTTGCCGTTGTCCGGTGTGACTTCGATGCCGAGATCTTTGGCAATGGACTGCCGCAACGCAGCGCTTACATCGCTCGCCATGATTTGATCTTTGGTCACCAGACCGGCGCTAACAATTCCACGCACGATCGCCGAGCCGATCTTCCCCGCGCCGATGATTCCGATTTTTTCCTTCAACATCACAGGTCCTCCGTCGCCCGACTTTAAGCTCGTCCCCACCATAAAGCGTTGAAACTGGAACTGCAAAAACAAAAGGCCTTCGGCACGTCACCGAAGGCCCTCTGCATCGTTATACTTAAAGGTTGTCGCGGCTTGGTCCGTAGCTCTTGGGGTACAAGTACTAATATTGTTCTCGCGCCAAGCCTGTCCTGAGCAACGTCGAAGGGACGCCAAGACCGCTAAGTTAAGAATTCGTTTTTCTTGGGCCCTTTGCGCCTTTGCGCGAGTCACTCCGACTTGGTTGCGGCTTTGCCGCTCTGCGCAGGCTGCGGACAACAGAATCGCCGCAGATTCAGTATTTCTTTCCCAAGGCTTGAAGACCGTACAAGGCTTGGTCGTCATCGGGGCTCAAAGCTAAAACCTCGCGATATTTTTGTTCCGCCTCGCGCACTTTGCCAAGCTTCGCATAGGCTTCGCCCAGAGAGCGACGCCAATCGTTTCTTCTCCGCCTCATCCGCAACGCTTCTTTGTATGATTCGGCGGCTTTGTCCCACAAGTTCAGTTTGACGTAGACCTCACCCAATTCCGAGTAGAGCGTGGCAGAATCCTCGCCTTTGCCTTTGGACTTTTCTAACAGCCCCCTGGCCTCCTGAAAAAGACTGGTCGCCGCCTGTTTATCCTTTTCACGATTGCCTTTTACTAAGGCGAGACGACCGAACGCCAGCAATACCGCCGGATGGTCGGTTTGAATCTCGCGCGCGGGTACAAACCATTTTTCCGCTTCAGGGATGTCTCCCGAGTGGAGGGCGATATTTCCCAAACCCAGATAGGGAAGAACCTCACGGCTGCCCATCGCGATGGCTTTGGCATAAACGATCTTGGCTTGCGGCAAATAGAACTCGTCGCTCAAGGCCAAAATATCCGAAGTGGTATCCCGCGAGCGTTCCATGGCCGCGAGGGCGGCTTTGGACGCCTCAAGGCTCTTGTCTTGATCCAAAAGAATTTTCGTTTGCAAGACGTAGAACTTAGGATTCGTAGGATCCAGGCGTATCGCTTGCTCCAACTCGCTCAAAGCCCGATTGTTGGCAACGCTCGCCACGTAGGACTGCGCCATATAATAATGATGCATGGCTTCCGGGACCGGCAGCGATTTGCTCTTCAACCAGGGCGGCGAATCAACGATATAGGGCACCATAATTTTCCGATTGAGCTCCGTCGTCGCGCGGCGCAGGCTTTTTGGCGCGGAGAACTCCAGTTGGGCCCCGTCATCGGTGTTGATGTCGGCACCTTTGGAGAAGTTCAGCAGGTTCTCTTTCCCCATGCGATAAAAACCCTGCACCGCGTAAACGTCCGATAACCCCAGATAGTCGAGATCCGACTTCAACATCCAATTGCTGTCATAGATTTTTTTCACCGCAGCGTAGTCAAAAGGATGCTCCTGCTTGCTGCCGATCAGCAGGAAGTCGCTTTCCTTCATGCTCCAGAGGGATACATACGGGAAAGCCTCGACGAAAGTCCGAAACACCATGCGGAAATCGTCCGGCGACATGGAGTAATTGTGAAACCATTGCGCAAAGATCCCGTCGTCCTTAATCTTGGACTTGATCACCTGGTAGAACTCCCTCGTGTACAGATTGGCGATGCCTGCGATCCAGGGATTCGACGGCTCTGCGGTGATCACATCGTAATACTTTGGCGTCGCGAGAATATAGTTGCGGCCGTCCGTCGGAATCACTCGCACTCGCTTGTCTTCGAGCACGCCGCTATGACGGGAATTGCGCGCCCGCCGATGAAGCGTATCGATGGCTCCTCGATAATCGCGGTCCTCCGAAAGTTTCATCAGTCTGGACCGTTCTTCCTCTTTCATGACGCCTTTGTAGAAGAGCAGTTTCTTACTCGTGTCGTACCAGACCTTGCTTTTCCCATCGTCAATGGGGAAGCTCACTCCCGCGGGTAGTTTGTCCATTTTTACAACCGCGCGGTCAAAGAATTTACTGGCTTCGATCATTGCCGGCTCGATCTCGATGACCTCAATTTCCTTCAAGCTATCGAAGGTCGCCAATGCCTTCGCCGACATCCCGGTTCCCAGCCCAATGGTGAGCGCGCGCTCAGCCTTGGGATGGAGCAACATGGGAATGTAGCTGGTCATGAGCTGGCTGAGCGCATCGCCGTAGGAACCGTCGATTTTACCATTTGACTTGAAGTACATGTATTCGCTGCCCGGAATGCGATGGACACTGACCGTGGTCGTCAACCCCTCGCGGTAAAAGAGAACATCGTCGCGCTTCATTTCTTCCAACCGCAGGGAATTGGTCGGCAGGCCTTCGTAGCGATCGTGATAAATGGTAACGCCGCTGGTGAGAATATGCTGATCCCAGCGCGGCAACCGGAACGGGATGAAAACCGCCAGGACCAACACAACGAACCCTAATGCCAATCGCGGCACCATGGACAGGCGCAGATCGGCCCACACGAGCAGGCAGCCGATCAAGAGATTCATAACCACGGCGAATACGATGGTATTTTGCACCCCAATATTCGGGATTAAAATAAACCCTCCGGCGAAGGCGCCAAGAACCGCACCTACGGTATTGGCGGCGTAGGAGCTACCAACGCCGCTGCCGACCCGATAGAGACTTTGAGTAAACAATCGCGCGACCAATGGAAACGTCATGCCCAAGAGTACCGTGGGCACGAACATCACAAGCGCCGACAAGAATATCTGGAGGTAGAGAAACACGGTGAACGTGTCCCCGAAGCCTTGCAGCAATCGAACAAAGATCAAGGGTAGTCGTTCGAAAAGAGGAATGGTCGCCAGCGCGGCCAACCCTACCCAGATCTCGATCAACCCAAACGTGCTCAGGCGGGCCTCCCGACCTCCGAGAAAACGCGCGTAGATAAACCCACCCAGAGCCAAACCGATAAGGAAAGTCACCAGCATCGTCGTGAACGAGTAGATGGAGCTGCCGATGACCAAGGTCAAAGCGCGAGTCCACGCATTCTCATATACCAAAGAGGCAAATCCCGAGAGCCCGAAGGAGATCAACAGAACCCAAAGCAGCCACGACGGCGCGGTTTCTCCCTCTGCCGTCTTGGCTTCCTCCGCTGCCGTTTGGGGAGCGAACTCCGACGGTTCTTTGTCGCGCAGGCGATCGACAACCAAAATCAGCGCGGCGATAATAAGATTAACCGTCGCCGCCACAAAGACGGTGGTCCTCATGCCGAGGGTAGGAATGAGAAGAAAACCGCCGGCCGCGCAGCCGATCACCGCGCCCAGCGTGTTTGTGGCGTACAGGTCTCCCACCCGCCGGCCGAACTGAGCAAAGCTACGCACAAAGAACCGGCTCAGCACCGGCAAGGTCGCGCCCATCAGCAGGGTTGGAAACACGAGCAGGATGAAGGAGAGTAGGAAAAGCACCATGTTGAAGACAAAAGGATACGACTCATTCAGACCGAAAATTGGACCATAGATCTTCTGGGCCATGCGGAAGAACCAGGGTACGGCAAATCCGTAGATTCCCACTCCCGCCTCAAGGATGCCGTATAACAGGAAGTCGTTCTTGCCGCGGTCGGCAATTTTTCCGAAGAGATAGCTGCCAATCGCCAATCCGGCCATGAAGGCGGACAAGACCGTGGCGATGGCATAGGTCGTATTGCCGAAGATTTGGGTGAGCATCCGGGTCCATACGACTTGGTAGATCAGACCCGCCGCGCCGGAAAAAAAGAAACAAAAAAGACCGACCCCAAGGAGCCAATCCTGCTTGGAGCGCTGAAAAGTTTCCGTCATATAATTCACACGCAACGACCTCCGCAAGACAATTCAAGCACAGATAACAAGCCCCATCACAACTGTAAAGAGCCCTCGGATAGACTCTAGGATCGAGAAGTCAGCGTCACAGCCGTGACCGGGACCGACCTTTCGCTACTGGAGAGTGACTATTAGACGGGGTTCCTACGTCACAGCTTCATTGACTTTTGCGAGAATGTCAGATAAGCATAAATTCCATTTGGGCATCCCGAATTTGCGAATTCTCTCCCATATCTGTAATCCGATTGGGCCTAGGAATTTTGAGATTTATTAGAGGGTTGGACTGTTTCCGACTTAGCCACGATAGTCAAAAACCCAGATTTTTTTTGGAGGAAAGCAATGGCAAAAGCTGCAACAAGAGACGGCGCGGCGCCCGAGGAGATTAGGGACTTACGCGGCGCCATCGAGTGGCTGAAAAAAGAAGGCGACCTCCTCATAACCGAGAAAGAGGTCGACCCCAATTTGGAAATAACCGGCATCCAGAAACAATTGGACGGCGGCTGTCCGATTCTGTTCAATAATATCAAGGGCAAACCGAAACATCGCTGCATCACCAATCTCTTTGGTGACATGAACGTGATCAACAAAATGTTCGGTTGGAAAGACCATACGGACCGCACGCGGAAACTGGCCTATGCTCTAAGCCACCCGATTCCATCCGTGATAGTCGATCAAAAAGATGCGCCGGTCCAAGAAGAAATTTACGAAAAGCCAGCCGAAGCCAATGAATTCGTCGTTCCGATTCGCCACACGGATGTTGAGCCGGAATTGACCGTTGGGTCAGGTAACCGCCTGATCTCCGGTGAATATTTCGATGGCGGAACGGATCTCGGCTACAACCGCATGAACTTCCGCTGGGGCAATGTCGGCACTTTCCAGATTTCGCCGGGCTCTCACATGTGGCAGGTCGTTAGCAAGTACTACAAAGACAACAAGCTCGTTCCCATTACCATAAACTTTGGTTTGCCGCCAGCGGGCTCGCTACTGGCCGGCGCCGGTTTCGATTATGTCATCCTGCCGCAGGGCTGCGATGAAGTCGGCATCGCTGGTGCAGTCCAAGGCGCGCCAATGCGTCTGGTCAAAGCTCGCACGGTTGACGCAATGGCCCTTGCCGACGCCGAAGTCGTTCTCGAAGGTTACGTCAATCCGCGTGACCGCCGCTTCGAAACCGCGGAGTCGGAGAAGGCCGGCATCCAGGGCCGCTTCCACTTTCATCCGGAATGGGCCGGTTACATGGGGAAAGCCTATAAGGCCCCGACCTTCCATGTCACAGCGGTTACCACGCGAAGACGCGACTCGAAGCCGATCATCTTCACGCTGGGCGTCCACACCCTCGACGACCACAACATCGACACCACTGTCCGCGAAGCCGCGATGTTCGAGCTGTGTGAGCGGATGCAGCCGGGTATCATCATGGACGTCAATATTCCGTACTGCATGACCGATTGGGGAGGAGCAATCATTCAGGTTAAGAAGCGTAACAGAATCGAGGAAGGCTGGCAGCGCAATTTCATGGCGGCTATTCTAGCGACCTCGCAAGGTTCGCGACTGTGCATCGCCGTCAGCGAAGATTGCGATCCGTACGATATGGACGACGTCATGTGGTGTCTAACCACCCGCGTCAATCCTAAGACCGATATCATCAATCCGTTGCCCGGCGGACGTGGACAAACCTTCATGCCTGCCGAACGTATGACCGCCGGCGAGAAGGAATGGACCGCCTCTAACACCAGTTTCGAGGGCGGCATGGGCATCGATGCCACCGTTCCGTTCGGTTACGAGAGCGACTTTATGCGTCCGGTCTATCCGGTCGATAAGATCGATCTGAAGAAGTGGTTCCGCGATAAAGATATTCAGAACGCCAAGTCCCGCATTCACGGCTGGGTTCAGTCGTTGGCCCGCACCGGAAGATAAGCTCAGACCGCGCCTGCATATTTAATCAAAGGAAAGGGCAGGGTTCGCGTTCCCTGCCCT
>JAHKKJ010000293.1 GCA_020027655.1 Deltaproteobacteria bacterium
GATCGCGGAGCTCGCGGTGCAATACCGTTTGCCAACAATGTTCCCGTATAGTCAAGACGTGGACGTCGGTGGGCTGATGTCCTACGGGCCAGATTTTGTGGTCTTGAATCGGCGTGTCGCTACCTACGTCGACAAAATCTTGAAAGGCGCCAAGCCTGCTAACCTGCCGGTGGAACAGCCGATGAAGTTTGAGTTCATCATCAATCTCAAAGCCGCCAAGCAGATCGGCCTGACAATCCCGCCGAATGTGTTAGCTAGAGCAGACCGAGTAATCCGATGAACCTATTTTGGATTTTAGATTTGCGATTTTAGATTACGGAGCAAAAGAAAGATCTGGGAGGTCTGCAATGAAACTGATCGGACTTATTTCGCCCAATCTCAGCGAGGACACTTTGGTGGATGTATACAAGATGTTACCGGAGGGGATTCGCATCGAAGGACGGGCGCTCAATGTGGGCAAGTATACCGATGACGAGTTCCACAGAGCCGAGCAGGCGTTCTCGGACCTCGTCCGCGACCTGGCTCGCCGTCCGTTGGATTTTCTCATGGTCACGGGTGAGCTGTTTCTCTCTTACAAGGGTCCGGGCTCGGACCGCGAGATCCTCAACCTGGTCAAACAGATCACACCGACACCGGCTTCGACAGTGCTCACGGCGGTTATCCGCGCATGTCAAACACTGGGGCTCAAGCGAGTGGTGATGGCGACACCATTCCCCGAAGACCAGGACGAGCGCCTGGTTCGCTTTCTCGCCCACGACGGCATCGAGGTTGTCGCATTTCGCGGCCTGGGCTGTCCGAATTCCGATGTGATCTGGGCGCTTCCGCCGGAAACCGGCCATGACCTGGCCACCGCTCTGTTGCGTGAGCATCCGCACGTCGACGGCGTGTATATGCCGTGCAACAAGTGGCGCACCGTTTCCGTCATCGAACGCATCGAAAAAGAAACCGGCAAGCCGGTTGTGACCAACACGCAAGCATGGATCTGGGAAGCGCTGCGGACCATGGGAACAAAAAATCCCATCCCAGGTTATGGGCGCCTCTTGAGTGACGGCAATTGAACGAATCGGAATTACTTCGTCGGTGTTTGGCTAGCGGAACGCTGGTAAGATCTCGCGGGCGAAGAGTTGCAGCATCTGCGAATGACGTTCGAGTGTCGGATAAATGAACTTGATTTCGAAGTGCGAGACCCCGGCATCGGCGTAAGCTTTGACCGTGCGGCGGATCTCTTCCGGCGATCCGATGAGGCTCACTTCCGCCAGCTGATCTACTGTCATCTGCCTTTCAAAGGTGCTGCGTCCTATGGCCAAGGTGCCAAGGCCATCTTCCCGCGCCTTACTGGAGTTCTCATCTATGCATCCATAGACTTCGATGCCGAGGTGGATGGCGTTCGGGTTCCTGCCGAGCGCCGCGGCCATTTCTTTGAGCTCCCGAAATCTTTTCTCGATATCGTCGGGCAAAAGCCAGGCCGGCAGCCAGCCGTCTCCGAGAGCCGCAGTCCTTTTCATCGCCGCCTCGGTCCACCCTCCGATCCAGAGGGGCGGATGCGGCTTCTGACGCGGCTTCGGACAGATCTCAGCGTCCCTGAAGGCGACAAAGTTGCCTTCATAGCTCGACGGCTGGCTCATCCAAATCGTTTTCATCGCCCGGATGTGATCATCGGCGATTTTCCCTCTGAGTTTTCTGTTGACCCCGAGAACTTCGTATTCCCGCGACTTGAGGGTCGACGGCGAGCCGATGCCAAGGCCGATGTCCAGCCGGCCGTCGCAGAACACGTCCAGGGACGCAATTTGCTTCGCGGCGAGCAGCGGATTTCTGCACGGCACCACCAGGCAGGCAATCCCAAGGCGCACCGAGCGGACGAGTCCGGCAAGATAAGCAAGCGTGGTAATCGCTTCGTAAAAGTCCGGACTGTTACCGGTATTCGAATTTTCGGATCCTGAAGAGATGTGAGTACGGTGAATCTCTTCCGTCCACGTGAGGTGGTCGTGAACCCAAATGGAATCGTAACCCAGCGACTCGGCTTCTCGCGCAACTTGCACAATCGACTCCGGCGATGCCAGGGGACCTGAGTTGGGTACTCTAATGCCGAAGGTAACCTTAGCCTTGCCGGGGAAATCTCGCTCGCTCATCGTTGCAGTACCGTCCTTCCATTATTTAGTTATTCGAACTCTAGTCTGGACTTTTCCGGCAACAGGTCAGTTCAGCACTTGACGCGAGAGCTGTCCTGCGATATCTCGAAACCACCGGCAAGAATAAATATCCATTGAAACGGTGCTCGCTGCCTTGCTTCGAATCAGTACAACAACTCGACGGCAGAACCAACCTTTCGCTTACGGCTCCAGCCTTCGGCCACCGTTCAAATCTAATCAAAATCTAATCTAAGAGGCCTTGACCCTAGGATTTATTATGGTTATTTATCTGCTACAAATTCACCCTGGAGGGGGTTCCTATGAGGATTGGGGTTGAACGACTTCGCCCGCGAACGTCATGCTATGTTTTAACCTGTTGTCTTATCTTATCGGTCGCTACTGGTTCCTTAGCTCTTGCTGCGGAAAAGACCGAACAGAGCACCGCTCAATCGAAAGAAACGTTCAATTTAATTCTGCCGTTTAAGGATCTGACGGTCGGACAGGGCCAAGAAGTCACGATGGATGCAGAGGTCGTGAACCGGACAAGAGACCCGGTTGAAGTCAGTCTCACCATCGATGGTGTGCCGAAAGGCTGGGACGTGAACTTCAATTCCCGGTATCCCAGCTACCCGATCCGCTCGGTTACGGTGGCAGGTGCGGGGGGTGACCAATCGACAACGAAATCCACCACGGTTGAATTCAAAACCAAAGTCCCCGATAACACCAGGCCCGGAAATTACCAAGTCAAAGTTACCGCTAAGGACACGGCGGGTACCACGCAATACGCCGAAAACATTACTTTTCGGGTCACCTCGAAGAAAGTCGATACCGGCGGATTGAAGCTTACGAGCCAATATCCGGTCCTCAGCACTGCGTCGGGTCAGACGCTCAAGTTCACGGTGGATCTTAAAAACGAGACCCCTAAGCCTCTGACCGTTTCTCTGGTGGCGCAGCCGCCCCAGGGCTGGACGGTGCGTTTCAAGCCGCAGTTCGGTGACACCCAAATCTCCTCCATCCAGCTCAAGGAAAACGCCTCCGAGACCTTGAGCGTCGAAATCGACACTCCGGCCCGAGCCGAAGCGGCGGAGAGTCCGGTGACGATCCGCGCCCGCGCCGGAGCCTTTGAAGCGGCCGCCACTTTGAAGGTCAGTCTCAAGGGCACCCAAGACCTCAAGATGGGCTCGGCTGCCGGCACTCTTAATACATCCCTGACCGCCGGCAAGAAAACGCCGGTAGATTTTCTCGTCGGGAACGCCGGCACAGCACCCATTCGCAACCTATCCTTTCTTAGCAAAAAGCCTAATGATAAATGGACGGTCGAGTTCAGGCCGGACAAGATCGACGCACTCAACTCCGGTGAGGTGAAGGAGATCAAGATGGAAATTCTCGCGCCGGATCGAACCATCGCCGGGGATTATCTTTTGACCCTGACCGCCAACGCCCCCGAAGTCAACAAGTCTGTGGAGTTCAGGGTCACAGTTTCGACGCCCACCATTTGGGGATGGGTCGGATTCGGCATCGTTGCTTTGGTGGTTTTGGGACTGGCGGTGGTATTTTTCCGCCTAGGACGCCGATGAGCGCCGTTATCGAGACCCAAAACCTTACGAAGCGCTACCACGATAAGCTAGCGGTCAACGCGCTCAATCTAACAGTTCAAGAGGGTGAGATCTTCGGTTTCCTTGGTCCCAACGGCGCCGGAAAGACAACCACGATCCTGATGCTCCTTGGACTCACGGAGGCCACATCCGGACGCGCTTCTGTTTGCGGCTTCGATCCGACGCTCGAATCCCTCGAAGTAAAGCGCCGTGTCGGCTACCTGCCAGAAAACCCCGGATTCTACGAGGACATGAGCGCCGGAGAAAACCTGCTCTACATGGCGCGGCTGAACCGTATCCCAGATGACGAAGCTCGGCGACGGACTTCAGAAGTCTTAGACCAAGTCGGCCTGAGCGAAGACGGTCGACGACTGGTTCGGGAATACTCCCGCGGTATGAAGCAGCGGCTTGGAATCGCCGAAGTTTTGATAAAAAATCCTCAAGCCGTCATCCTTGATGAGCCGACACTCGGCATAGATCCGGACGGGGCAATCCGTATCCTCGAGCTGATTAAGGATCTTAATCGAAAACGAAACCTCACCGTCATGCTCTCCTCGCACCAGCTCCATCAGGTACAAGAGATTTGTAGCCGTGTCGGCATCATTGTCAAAGGACGACTCATCGTCCAAGGACAAATGGACGAGCTGGGGCGAGCCATCCTCAAAGAGCGCCAGTGGAACTTTTTATTGGAAACAGCGGGCGCCGCCGACGGGCTGGAGAGCGATCTGCGGGCTATTCCCGGCATCGATGAAATCGAAAAACGCAGTCACGGTTTGTTCCTCCGCTGCACCAGAGACGTTCGTCCCGACCTGATGTCCTTGCTCGCGCGCAGGAACCTGCTGCTCTTGCAGCTCCGTTCTGAAGACCCGACTTTAGAGGAAATCTATCTGAAATACTTCCGCGAGGCATAAAGATGAGTGTCGTTTTCTGGAAAGAATTGGCCGATCACTTCAGCAGCCGCCGTTTCATGATACTTCTCGCGCTCATCGTTTTGATCGGCCTGTGGGCCACCTATGCCTCCGGGCAAGCCATCCGCCAAGACACTGAAAACACCCCGACGCAATATGTCTTCTTGTTCTTGCTGACGTCGGGCACCGGTACAGTGTTCTCTTTGGCGACTTTTTTAGGCTTCTTCGGCCCACTCGTCGGCATAACGCTGGGTTTTGATTCCATAAGCGGCGAGTATGCGAGCGGAACTTTGAGCCGCGTGCTGTCGCAACCTATCTACCGCGACAGCCTGATCAATGGAAAATTTTTTGCCGGCTTGGCAACGGTAGCCATCCTCTGGGGCTCGATTCTCTTGCTGGTGATCGGCTTAGGGATCACGTTGCTTGGTTTTCCTCCCAACGCCGAAGAGCTCTGGCGTATGCTTATTTTTACCGCGGTAGGCGTTTTTTATGTCGGCTTCTGGCTCGCCCTCGCGTTGCTTTTCTCGCTGCTGTTTCAGAAAACCGTCACCGCGGCACTCGCTTCCCTGGCGGTCTGGCTCTTCATGACGCTCTTCGTCACCATCGTCAGCCAAGGTATTGCCGGAGTCGTCGTTCCCGATCCCTCAACGCCGGAGCAGCTGGCCCGGAGAGCCGATGTCGAGAATATCGTCAGCAGAATCTCTCCTAGCACTCTTTTTTCCGAAAGCGTCAGCATCCTGCTCAATCCGGCGGCCCGGGTCTTCGGTTTGGCCTTGCAAAGCCAGGCCGAGGGCATCTTGCCCACTCCACTGGCGCTTGGTCAGAGCCTCAACCTAATTTGGCCTCACATAACCACCCTGTTTGGCTT
>JAHKKJ010000294.1 GCA_020027655.1 Deltaproteobacteria bacterium
CATATGGCTTATAGCTTATGGTTCCAACCATATGCCATAAGCTATCAGCCATATGCGAACTACGCGCGCCTCGCCGCTGAGATCTTTTTGAACTGTGGTATTCCTCGCTCCCAAGCGATTAGAAACGGTCGACGGGATTAGCATCCGCGGCGGATCTGAGTTTTTACGTCGAACCCACGAAGCGCTGGCACTCCTTAGACCAACGAGCCGATTTGCGGAGGTTCGAAGCAACCTGGGGTTGATCCGCCAGGGCAAACGCAGCGGCATGAAGGCTTGGGCGGCAGAACCGACCTTCGTCGTCGGCAAACGCACCTGGAAACATTCCGCTCTTTGGTACGCCGGAGCCATTGCCCACGACGCCTATCACGCCAAGCTCTATGCCGACGCCAAGAAAGCCCACCGAGGTCAAGAGCCGGACGCGGACTCCTGGACGGGAACTGAAGCAGAGAAGAAGTGTCTCGCTTTTCAGCGGCAGGTTCTGGTGGAGCTAAAAGCCGACGAAAAAACCATCTCCTACCTTGATGAATGCCGGAAGAATCCAACCTATCAAGGTCACAACCGAGGCTGGAAAAGCTGGCTAGATTATCTCAAACGGTGGTGGTAAAAGTGAATCAACTTCATGACCAACGACGAAAAAAACTACTTTGATCCCAAGGTCCTGGCCGGCATCTCCAATCTTTACCTCAGAGCGCGCTGGGTGGTGGAAGGAATGATGTCCGGAGTCCACCGTAGCCGTTCCAAGGGTTTTAGTGTCGAGTTCGAAGAACACCGGGAATATTCGCCGGGAGACGAAATCCGGCGCATCGACTGGAAGGCGCTGGGAAAATTCGACCGTTACTTCATCAAAGAATACGAAGATGAGACCAATCTGAGGGCCTATCTCCTCGTCGATACCAGCGGTTCCATGGACTACGCTTCCGACGGTATCACCAAGTTCGACTACGGCTGCACCTTGGCCGCGTCCCTCGCCTATTTAATCCTGCGACAGCAGGACGCCGCCGGTGTGGTGACCTTTTCGGATCATATCGAAGCCTTTATCCCGCCGAAGGCCAAGCGAGATTACTTATTGCAGATTCTTCACGCCCTCGAAAATCGCGGCCCAGGGGGAGAAACCAACGTCGGCAGGATCCTGGAAGAGATCGCCGGTCAGATCAAGCGGCGCGGCTTGGTGGTGCTCGTGTCCGACCTGCTCGATGAGCCCGAGAAGATCCTCAAAGGCCTTCGTTTGTTTCGCTTCAAGGGCAATGACGTTATCGTCTTTCATCTGCTTGATCCGGCGGAACTGAGCCTTCCCTTCGACGGCAATATCCTGTTCGAGGACTTGGAGGAGCTGAATCTCAGAGTCGTGGCGGACCCGCGCGCCATCCGCAAAACTTATCGAGAGGTGGTTGAGGAGTTTACCAGCCGGATGCGCCAAGAGTGTCACGACAACATCATCGACTATCAGCTCATTTCGACCTCCACCCCTCTAGACCGAGCGCTAGCAAGCTATCTGAGCTGGAGGGGCTGAGCCGGGCATGTCGATTTTTTTCTTACACCCCCTCTACCTCTTGGGGCTCGTCGCCGCGTCACTTCCCATTCTGATCCACTTATTGAACCGCAGGAAGCTAAAGCGCATTCGCTTCCCCGCCGTGCGCTTTATTCTGCTGTCCCAAAAACGGATCTCCCGGAGTTACCGCCTGCGCCATTGGTTGTTGCTCGCGCTTAGAACCTTGGCTGTGGTTTTCCTCGCCCTGCTTCTCGCTAACCCGATTTTTCAGACGGGCGCCGGTCTTTTCGCCGGCGGCGGCCCGGTGTCATTGGTCATCCTGCTGGACAACTCCCTCAGCATGACTTGGAGCGCAGACGGCAACGGATTCAAACAAGCCAAAGAGGCTGCTCGTTTTTTAATCGCCTCGCTCAACGACGGCGATCGCGCAGCCTTAATTCCAACCAACCTGACCGGCAAGGAGCCGTTTCGCCTCAAGGGCGAAAAGGAAGTCCTGTTCAAAGAGTTGGAGCGCATCGAGATCGCCGACGGCACCGCGAATATTTCGGCCGCGCTAACCAAAGCCTATGAATTACTGAACGAACCCGCGGGGCAAAAGGAAATCCGGCTGATTACCGACATGGGTTTGACCGGCTGGGATCAATTTTCAACCTCGTCTCTCAAGCAATATGACCCATCGATTCCATTGAAAACCATTCGAACGGGAAAACAACAACAGCCGTTGAACGGCACTATCAAAGAAGTCCGTCTGGCAAGTCAGGGCGTCGGCGTCAATTTGCCGCTTCGTTTCGAAGCCACGGTCGCGAATTTCGGAGTTTCGGAAATCAAAGATGCTCTGGTCCAGCTCAGCATCGACGGACAGAACAAAGAGCAAAAGCTGACCTCTATTCCATCCCGGGGTGAAGCCGCAGTAAGTTTTCAAACTCAGTTGACCCAGGCGGGACCCCACGTCGGCCGAGTCAGCCTCAAGAAAGATGGGCTCGCCGGCAACAATGCGGTCCATTTTGGCCTCGATGCCCAGGACAAGCTAAGAATCCTGGTTGTCGATGGCGATCCCCAGACGTCGTTGGTCCAGAGCGAAACCTTTTTTCTCATTCGCGCGCTGAACCCCGCCGGCGAACAGGATTCGTCCCTATACCTTCCCACAGTGATCATCGCCGACGGACTCAACGCAACTTCGTTGGAACCCTATCAAGTTGTGATCCTTTGCAACCTGTCATCCCTCCCCGATTCCTTGGTGCCAAAGCTGCAGAATTATCTTCGTCAAGGCGGCGGGTTGCTGATCTTCGGCGGGGATCGAGTCCAAATGGAAAACTACAACCTAAAACTGGCTCAATCTTCGCCGCCCCTGTTGCCGGCGCCGCTAAGAGAAAAAAAGTTGGGACCCGAAGCCGGAGGAGAGAAGATCGATAGATTCGACGTCGCTCATCCCGCCCTGCAGGGTTTCTCTGATCCCATTCTGCTCGATTCCATCAAATCGGCGCGAGTCTGGGGCTATTCCAGGACAACGGCGCCAGGAAAATCCGCGCTCATCTCTTTGGCCAATGGAGACCCGCTCCTCATCGAACAGAAAGTCGGCGCTGGACGCGTCATCTTCTTCAGCACCTCTGCAGACCGTGACTGGAGCGACCTGCCGGTTAAAACCGCGTATCTCCCTTTAATCCAGTCCCTCACGAACTACCTGGCCGGCGGCAAGCGAGGGGCTATGGATCCGGGCATCACCGTTGGCAATCCAAAGGAGTTTTCATTACCACCCAGCTACGTAGGCAAGAGCCTGAAGATCATCAAGCCGAATAAGCAGGAAGTAGAAGTCCCGTTGGCTCCGGACAAGGACCGCGCTTCGGCGACCTTTCAGGAAAACGATCGCGCCGGTATTTATCGGCTGTCGCTGCCGGTTGGCGGAGAAAAGGAATCCGGAATGCCGTTACTCTACGCGGCGAACTCGCCGTTTCTGGAATCGCGGCTGGACGAGATCAGTGAGAGCGAACTGCAGGCGAAGCTTAAACCGATTCCCGTCGAGGTGATTTCAATCGACTCCCTCCAACAGGGCGGCACGCGAATGGACCTCGCTCTTCCCTTGCTAGGTCTTCTCATTGTAACCTTACTGACGGAAGGGTGGCTGGCACAACGCATCTAACCGCCGCCAACCGCAACTAAATAGTTATGACCCGACGAGACTTTATCCGTCTTCTCTCCAAGGGCGTTTTCGCGGCGGCACTGGTGCCAAGAACGTCCGAGACGAATCCTAAAGATAAGCGGCCCATACAGTTTGTGTTCGCGCAGCTCAAATATCGCGGCGGCGACTGGAACCCGCACCCGTTGGCCGTCACGCCACTGATGGACGAGCTGATGTTGCGCACCAGCGTCGAAGCCGCCACGGTCAGACGCGAAGTTGCGGTTACGGACGGCGACCTTTTCAACTATCCGTTTCTCTACGTTGCCGGCAAATACGAGTTCGACCCCTTCACTCAAGAAGAAATCGAGATCCTGCGCCGCTTCCTCTCCTACGGCGGCTTTCTGCTCGTCGATGATGCTCTCGGCCAGCAAGGCTATGGCTTCGACAAGGCGCTGCGGCGAGAAATGCAAAGAATTTTTCCGGGGAATGAGTTCAAACGCCTGCCTTCCGGCCACGCGGCGCTCCGGAGTTATTACCTGCTTCGGCGCATCGGCGGCGTAAGAATCGCCAATCCCAACTTGGAAGGAATTACCATAGGCAATTCGACGCCGATCATCTATTGCCAGAATGATCTCGGTGGCGCCTGGGAGCGAGACCAACTCGGCAACTGGACTAACCCTTGCACGCCGGGCGGCGAACAACAACGCAAAGACGCCTTCCACTTGGGCATCAATCTGATCGTCTACGCCATGACCGAAAACTATAAAGAGGATCTGATCCACGTTCCGTTTATCCGGAAGCGGCTCACTCGGTGAACGATGCGGGACCTTTTTCTGATCGGCAATCTTCCCTGGTGGATCATCGTTGTGGTCGCTTGTGGCAGCGTTGCCCTTTTGATCCAACAATTTCTCTCGCTCAAGCAGCGGCTGAGCCTTGGGCAGAGTTCATTTCTGGTTTTTCTCCGTGCCTGCGTTTATGGCTTGCTTATTTTCTTCCTGTTCGGCCCCGCCTTGGTGGAAAAACGCGTAGCGAAATTGCGCCGACCGCTGACGATTCTGGTGGACAGCTCGCAAAGCATGGCCTTTCCGGCGAGTGCCAAACCGGCGCCAGACGGGCAACCGGCAAAAAGCCGGCTCGATCTCGTCAGGGACACGCTCTTGGCCGGCAAAGAGCCCTTGATCCAAGGGCTCAGTCGAGACTATGACTTACGTCTCTATCGTTTCGGCACTGCCCTTGAGCCCATCGCACCGGCGTCCATCTCGCAACTGAAAGGTCAAGATCAAGGGACGCGGCTTTTGGAAGTGCTTCAGTCCGCCGCGCGGGAAGCCGGGGAACAGTCCGGCATCCTCCTTTTCAGCGACGGTATTGCCAACGGCGATAGGAAGACTTTGGAAGGAATACAGTCCTTGCCCGTGCCCGTCTTCACCATCGGCGTGGGCGATACCGAGGGCTTCACCGACGTTCGGATCGCCGATCTTCGAGCCCCGGAGTTCGCTTTCCGCGGACGCGAAGTGAAACTCGATTTGACGGTTCAGGTCTACGGTCTCAAAGGCAAGACCTTCCCGCTGTACTTCAACCGCGGTAAGAACCTGATCACCAGCCGTTCCATTAACGTCGATGCCGACCCCTTCGAGAAAAAAATCACCTTCAGCTTCACGCCAAAGGAAATCGGCGCCCATAGTTTTTCGCTTGCCATTCCCAATCAACCGGGAGAGCAGATTACCCAAAACAATCACAAGGATTTTAAGATCGACGTGCAACGCGACAAGATTCGCGTGCTCACTCTGTCCGGCTCGCCCGCCTGGAACTATCGCTTTCTACGCATGGCGATGAAACAGGACCCTTTGATAGAGCTTGTTTCCTTCGTCTTTCTCCGAACT
>JAHKKJ010000295.1 GCA_020027655.1 Deltaproteobacteria bacterium
AGACCGCTGACCCTCGTTACCATAATGTCATATGGTCACCGTACTATAAGATCGTATACACGCCGCAATTAAAAATCGATCAATACGAATAATATTGCCCATCAAACTATGGTGCAAATCCAAGAGGTCGGACCGGCTTTACAGTCTGCCGCACTTACTGAACCGTGACGCCGGCGGCCAACCCTTCGAAAATGTGCTGATCATTGGGGCGGGTTCGGGAAACGACGTGAGTGCCGCACTCGCCTATGGCGCCAAACATGTGGATGCGGTCGAGATCGACCCGGCGATCTATCACCTCGGCCGTGCCGAGCATGCCAATCGCCCGTACCAGGATCCCCGGGTGAATGTCCACATCGATGACGGGCGCAGTTTTGTCCGTAAAACCCACCAGAAGTACGACCTCGTGATCTACGCTCTCGTTGACTCGCTGGTACTTCATTCGGGGTATTCCAGCCTCCGTCTGGAGAGCTTTCTCTTTACCAAAGACGCGTTCGAGGACATTGCGGCACGGCTGCGACCAGGCGGCGTGTTCGCGGTGTACAACGTCTTCCGCCAGGGATGGATTGTAGGTCGGATCGAGAGGATGTCAGAGGAGGTATTCGGCACAAAGTCATTGGTGATATCGCTCCCCTACGTCGCCTCTATTCGTCCTGCAGACCAAGGGTTCGGTCGAATGACTTTGATTTTGTCGGGCGCAAATGCGCCGATCTTGGCAGCAATACGCCAGCGGTTCGAGCAGCATCAGTCCTTTTGGGTAAACAACAGGCTGGCTGTGAACGCATCTCTAAACGGTTTCGGACCACAGCCGCCTGCGATTGCAGGTTTGACAGCTTCTGACTGGAAAAGGATAGCTCCGTCCACGATTGATACCACCGCCATCAATCAATTGCCGAGCGATGATTGGCCGTTCCTGTACCTACGAGAAAAAATGATACCTGGTCTTAATCTCCGGAGCATGGCGTTGATCGCCGGGCTGTCGCTGGCGATGATCTATATGTTCTCTCCAGTACGCCGGGTGCGGCCTAATTGGCGGATGTTCTTCCTGGGGGCTGGATTCATGCTCCTCGAAACGAAGAGTGTAGTACACTTGGCCTTGCTGTTCGGCTCGACGTGGCTTGTCAATTCGGTTGTCTTCTTCGCCATTCTGGTGATGATTCTGGCAAGTAATCTCTACGTGCTGGCGTTGAAGCCTAAGAAACTGTGGCCTTACTATGTGCTCCTTGTGGCCTCACTGGCGATCAACATCGTGGTCCCGATGAGCAAATTCCTGGCATTGCCTGGCTGGGAAGAGGTGACGGTTTCCTGCGCCGTGGTCTTTGCTCCAATCTTCTTTGCGGGCATCGTATTCGGCACTCTTTTCCGGGACAGTTCTCAGCCGGACATCGACTTCGGATCCAACATCGCAGGGGCTATCCTGGGTGGCCTATGCGAGTCGCTCTCCCTCGTTATTGGGTTCAACTACCTGGTGGCAATCGCCGTGGTCTTTTACCTGCTTTCAGCCGTACCGAACCGCTCTGCAGCGGCCCTGACGACGGCAGCATAATGGCACTATCTACTGCTCAGGGGAGTTTGCACTGGCATTGCGGCGCCGCGCTTTCCTGCTCCGGTGCAGGCTCGCTCACGTCTGGCTGCCGGCGCGCGCTGGCCAGTCTCGCGTGGCAATCATATCGGGCGAAGACGGGTCAGCTTTCAATATGTCTACATCGCAGTATTGAAAAATCAACAACAAGATCCATCTGTCAGACTTGCTTAACTGAGTGTCCAGATGAATTGCTGTCGGGATCCTCGCAACCTTCTCTTGACTTCTCCCCTAGCCCCTCGATAGTCTTTCACGGGTCCTCCGTCGATCATCCCGCGAAATCATGTTTTATGTGGAGCTCAACATAAAGCGTGTTATGTGAAGCTCCGAATTATGTGAAGTGAAGCTCTTTGGTTTGCGGATTGTCTTTGATTTTCTCCCGAGTGACTGCACATAATTCCGGCGCTTTGCCAAGTGTATTAAGCCACTGCAAGACGTCCGGTTTGCTCCAAGCCGTCTTCTTGTTGATGATGGGAGCGTCGGTTTTCTCCAGCATCTTACGCTTCATTTCCATATCAATCTCCAGATATATGTGGGTGGTATTGATGTCCACATGTCCGAGCCAGTAGCTGACCATATTGACATCGTTTCCCGACCGAAGCAGATGCATGGCGGTGGTATGCCGGATGGTGTGCGGGCTGACGTTTTTGGTCTTGAGTGACGGGCAGCGATGCTGACCGGCGGCGGTGTATTTGGCGGTGATGTAGCGAATCCCAAAGCGGGTGATGGCAACCCCATTGGCGTTAAGAAACAGATACTCGGTTGCAGGCTGTTTGGCAGTGCGTTGCTTGAGGTAAGTGCGCAGTGCGGCGACCGTTTCAGGCCAGAGAGGACAAGCGCGATGTTTGCTGCCTTTGCCCAGAAGGTCGACTTGCGCGATGCCATCCCAACGCAGATCGCAGAGTTTAAGCTCCACGATTTCACTGACTCGGGCGCCGGTGTTATAGAGCAACAAAAACAGTGCCTGGTCACGGATGGCCGTGCGCGAGTTGATCTCAACCGAATCGAGGATGGCCTGCATTTCGTTTTCCTCAAGGTAATCGAGCGTTCGGTGCTCGGTGCGTTTTAAGGGGATAGCGCGGATCGTTTGGCACTGAGCCAACAGCGCGGGTTCCTCTCTGGCGATGAAGGCAAACAAGCTGTGGATCGCCGCCAACCTGGCATTGCGGGTTCTGGCGGAGCAAGTTCGCACCTCTTGCACATAGTCCAAAAAGCCGAGCACGACCTTCTCGGTCATGTCTTCGACGGCAAGCTTATCCAGGGGCTTTCGCACCGTATCGGCCGCATAACACAGGAGCAGCTTGATGGCGTCTCGGTAAGCCGTAATGGTATTGGCCGAGAGGCCTTTTTGCACGGGCAGATAGTGGCTGAAAAACCGTTTCATGAAGTTGGCTAATGAATGAGTCATGATCGTTCTCCTTGGGTTTGCACGTGCTGTAAGTAGTGGCTGCGGAACCGACTGCCGACCTCTTGGAGCAACTCGGCCGTCGGATGCAAGTAGACGTGCGTGGAAGCGATATCTACATGCCCCATATACGTAGCCAGCCACGGCAGCCGCGCGTTTATATCCGCTCCATCGCGGTACCAGGCCAGTAGCCTGTGAACGGCAAAGGTGTGGCGCAGGTCGTGGATGCGTGGGCCGGTGCGCTTGTTATGAGCGATGGCGCACTGGCTCAACAAGCGCCGGAAGGTCTGATTGACCGTAGTGTAGTGCAAGCGGCGGTCGAGCTGATTTAGAAACAGCGGCGAGTCCAACGAGCGGGGAGCCATTTGCGCACGCATTCGCACGTAGTGCTTAAGCGCCTGGCAAGTGCAAACGCTCAGGGGGACCCAGCGAGCCTTGTGAAACTTGCCCTCGGCAATGTAAAGCCGCTCTTCGGTGCTGCAGAAGTCCTTAAGGTTCAAGGCCAACGCTTCGCCGATCCGAATCCCCGTGGAATACAGTAGCCCCAGCAGTGTGCGGTAGGTTTGTGGCCGAAGCCCGCCAGGCGGCCCCAGGCGAGAGGCGTTGGCCAGTAAGGCTTGGACCTCGGTCTCGCTGTAGATATAGGGCTGATGCGCCGCTTGGGGTGTGATCCTTCTCAGGGACTCGGGCACATGGGTGAGCGGATCGGTCCGTGAGAGGTACGCACAGAACTGCTTCACGACCGAGAAGCGGTTCGACTTAACGCGTGGCGTAAGATGCGCAAGGGTGCTCTGATAGCCTTCGGTGATCTTCGGGGTAACGCGCGGCTCGCGAATTTTTTCTTGGGCCAGAAAACGGTCGAAGTATCCCAGCATCGTAGCCTGGCTTTGATAGTCGATGCCGGAGAGTTGGCGTAAGCTGATGAAGCTTTGGATCTCAGGGGCCAGGCAACTCTGAAGCTTCAATACTTTCATTGCGGCGCCTCCTTCGGCCACCGAAGGGCCACTTCTTTCAAGCTGTTGAAGTCGACTTTGGTATAGATGAAGGTCGTGGAGAGATGGCGGTGCCCGAGCACATCGGCAACGGCCTTAAGCGAATGGCCTTCTTGGAGCATTCGGGTGGCAAAGCCATGTCGAAAGGCGTGCGCGCCTTTGCTCGTGACCTCGATACCCGCTTTGCGCAGGTGACGCTCGACAATGGCGGAAAGCGAGTTGGAATGCACCAGAGCGTGATAGGGCGCACGGGAGGTCAGAAAAACATGCGGGTCCTGACAAGGAGGACGAGCGTGTTTTAAGTAGTCCAGCAGGCTTTCACCTACCGCAACTGTTAACGGCAAGAGACTATCTTTGCCGTGTTTGGAGGCCCTGAAAAGGATCTGATTGTGAGCCCAGTCGATATCTTCATATCGAAGAGCGCGAACTTGGCCGCCCCGCACACCGTAGGTATAGAGCAACTGACAGATCGCGTAATCGCGCCGGCCCACGTTACTGTTACGGTCAATACCCTGGAGAAGTTTCAGCGCCTGCTCATCGGTCAGTCCACGCGGAACCGTGGCCAGCTTGTAGGTGCGCCATGTCGGCACAGCGTGTTGGAGTGGCCGTTGAAGATAGCCTTGATATAAACAGAACCGCAAGAAAGTGCGCAAAGCCGCTTGCATCGAGCGGCGCGCTGAGCGGCCCATCTTCTGAGCATAGGGCAAGAAGAAGCGCTCTAGCGTCTCAGCAGTCAGTTCCAAGCATCCTTGAGGGGTAGCCTTTGGGCCCAGCCATTCGAGGAATTGACTGATGGAATGAGATCGCAGTTCGATGGTTCCGGCTGCCGCATGCTGGTGGATGCGCATCCACTGAAGATACGCATCCCGAAGGGGCTGATAGATCGGCGTCTTGGTTGAGGGCTCGAAAAGATCTGCGGAGCGAAGGTACTCTATGAAGCGACTTACCGAGAACTGCACGCGAGAGAGGTGCTGGCCCAATGGTCCCCGGTTTCGAGCTTGTAGCGGATAGTCTCTGAGAAAACCGCTAACAGCTTGCGAGCAAAGAGTCTGCCGACCGGCCCCGTTTCGAGCACCAAGGTGCTCGTTAAGATGAGATACGTTCGACAGGTGCTGACGGGCGGTCTGTCGAGCGAACCCGTGTTCCAGGAGCCAGTCACAAAACCCCTCCAGAAGCTCACCCAACGGGCCACTTCTCAGCTTCTTAAGCGTCCGTGGACACTCAAACACTAATTCCAAGGCCATAACAAATCTCCTTTCCTTGCCCCTGTCTATCGAGGCAGTCGGAAATTGTCATGGCACGGAATTATGTGCAGTACTATCGGTACGAATCCGGAAAAAACGGCGGAAATGGCGAGGAAATCAAAGGTGAGAGGCGCTGAACTTCACATAAGTCGGCGCTTCACATAACATTTTCATTTGGTCGTGCAAACCCCTAAGGCGAACCTTTCTGAATTCATGAGGCACTTAAATGTGAGCTATACGGGCTACACCAACCGGCGCCATCAG
>JAHKKJ010000296.1 GCA_020027655.1 Deltaproteobacteria bacterium
CATTTCGATGTAGCCAGGTGGGTTACCTTTCTTCGAAACAATCAGCACCCAATCGCCATCCCGTCCAACGACTTGGACCTTAGCATCGCGTCTGATTTCTGCGATGGCTCGAAACTGTGGCCCAGGCCCGGTGCGCAGCTTGGTATTGTCAATAGTCATGTAGGGACGAATTTGGGCGTTGAGGTCGGGAAGATCCTTGGAATCGGCTGCTTCTTTTTGCTTTTCCGTGCAACCCAATAAACTCAATAAAATCAGAAAGATAAAAGGGGACAACCACAATCCTTTTCGATCTTGAGCCATGTTCTCCTCCTTATTCCAACGAAAAAGGAACTCTATTATAACACGCTCCACGATTTGGATGTTTTTGTTGCGGACAGCAGTTCACGTACTAATAACAGCGATGGTTGGAGATTAGGGAATCAGTGTATCTCTTTCCAAACCTTCGCCAAGCTGTCACCGTAGACGCTAAGGTCCCACTCGCAGAAGTAGCCAAAAGGTGTTGTCCAGACTAGATAAGCGGTTTCCCGCAGACGTTGCGCGACAGTGTTAACAAAGGCTGCGGCGAAATCAGGGGAGGCGGTCTCGCCGCCGAGGTGGGTAAAGGAGTGGATGACGATATTCTTGATCGCTCTTTTGTTGGCAAGCCACTTGATATGCTTTAACGTTTGCCGCAGGACTGCGACTTCTCTGTCCGCTTCTTCGTCGGACTTCTCGGCGTGGACGAAGACAACGACCGCGTCCGCGACTTGTTCATCTACGTCCCGATCCGCTACCTCAGTTAAAGTCTTGGAGTGGGTCTTCCAACGAAAATGCTTTGCCTGGAAACAAAGAAGTTTCATGCTGAGATCAGTAGTAGTCGAGGAAGTTCTTCAGTAGTCCTTTGCCCGCGTCGGTAAGGATCGATTCGGGATGGAATTGCACGCCTTCCACGGGGAAGCGCTTGTGACGCACTCCCATGATAACGTTGTCAGCGGTACGGGCGCTGATGCTCAGCTCCGCCGGCAGATGCTCGGGATTGATCACCAGAGAGTGATAGCGCATGGCAGCGAAGGGATTTTTGATTGACCGGAAGATTGTCTGTGAATCGTGACTCACCTCCGAGAGTTTGCCGTGCATGATCGACGGCGCCCGGATGATCTCCCCGCCAAAAGCAGCGCCGATACACTGGTGGCCGAGACAGACACCTAGAATGGGTGTCTTTTCAGCGAAGCGCAAAATCACGTCACAAGAGATTCCAGCCTCTTTAGGCGTGCAGGGACCCGGCGAGATAACAATTTTTTCCGGTCTCATGCGTTCGATATCATCAAGACTGATCTTGTTGTTGCGAAAGACTTCGACCGTCGTCCCCAGCTCGCCGAGATAGTGATAGAGGTTGTAAGTGAAGGAGTCGTAGTTGTCGATAAGCAGGATCACTTCTTCCTCCACTGCTCAGCCAGGTCCACGGCCTTTAGCATGGCGCGGGCCTTGTTTAATGTCTCCTGATACTCCATGTCGGGATCGGAATCCGCGACAATCCCGGCACCGGCATTGATGAAGACTTTCTTCCCTTGCATGACGATCGTCCGGATTACGATGCAAGTGTCAAGATTGCCGTTGTAACCGAAGTAGCCAATGGCGCCGGCGTACAGCCCGCGCTTCTCTGGTTCCAATTCGCTGATAATTTGCATGGCGCGGATCTTCGGCGCGCCGGAGACGGTGCCGGCAGGAAAGGCGGACACAAAGAGATCAAACGGGGTCTTTTCGGCCGCCAGTTTGCCGCGGACGTTGGAGATGATGTGAATGACATGGGAATAGCGCTCGATCGCCATCAGCTCGTTGACCTCAACCGAGCCTATTTCGGCGACACGGCCGACGTCGTTACGGCCCAAGTCCACGAGCATGATATGCTCGGCGCGCTCTTTAGGATCCGCCAACAGATCGGCCTCAAGCTCCCGCTCTTCATCCGGCGTGGCGCCTCTCCGCCGGGTGCCGGCGATGGGACGGAGCTCGATGGTATCGCCGGTCAAGCGGACCATAGTTTCCGGTGAAGAGCCGATGACGCGAAAGTCTTCGAGTTCAAGGTAGAACATGTAAGGCGACGGATTGATAAAGCGGAGAGCCCGATAAATCTCGAAGGGGTCACTCGCCGTCTCGGTCTCGAGTCGTTGACAGAGCACGACCTGAATAATATCGCCCGCCTTAATATAGTCTTTGGCCCGAATGACGGCATGCCGGAACTTTTCTCGCGTCAGGTTGGAGCGAAATTTTCTATTGCCTTGCGCTTGACTCAAGTCGCGGGGCTCGATCCCCCGGGGCTTCTTTTGCAAAGAGGAGATCACTTTGCGGATTCGTTGGCTTGCCTGCTCATAGGCCCGTCGAAGGTTCTTTCGTTGGTCCACTCGTACGTTGTCAATCACTTTGATGGTGTGTTTCAGATTGTCGAAAGCGACCACGCTTTGAACAAAAATAAAAAAGATCTCCGGCATAGCCAAAGGGTCTTTTTTACCGTTGGAAATTTCATGGACGTGTTCGACGGCATTATAGGCCACATAACCGAGAGCGCCGCCGAAGAACGGAGGGACGCCGGGTACCGTGACTGGCCGGCAGCCTCTCAGGAGATCCTCTAACGACTTCAGCGGTGATTCTGAAGTGAAGCTTATCTTTTTGCCGTTTTCGATGATCTCGACTTGGGTTCCCTGGGCCTTGAAGATCCGTTGGGGGCGCGTTCCCAGAAAGGAGTAACGGGCCCAGCGTTCGCTCCCTTCCACGCTTTCGAGCAAAAAAGAGTAGTCGTCACGTTCGAGCCGCTTGAAGAAAGAGAGGGGAGTCTCCAGGTCCATAAGCAATTCCTGATATACGGGAATCAGGTTGCCCTGGTCGGCAAACCGGCAAAACTCTTTAAAGCTCGGTCGAATCATCCTTCTATAAGCAAACTACAAACAAAAAGGGCCATAAGTTTTCACCTATGGCCCTTCCCTTTACGCCAACGAAGAAATTGACTGGAATTAGCCACGGTGCCGACGCTGCAGCAGGTCCCAGCGCCACCAACCTAAAGCTAACCTTCCGTTCTCCAGCCGATTGCTCACATTCGGCATTCTGCCTTATCTGTTCAGGGGGGTCAAGGCTCCTTTCAAAACAGAAGTCTGAAAGTTGCAAGGGTAACCTGTGTTGGCATAAGCAATTTGTGAATATTGAGAAGCATGAGGACGTTGAGGAAAGTCCAGGCCTATGACAGGCGCCGGATTTGTTTACCTCGAAATGGCAACGCCCGAATCGATTTTGCGTCGCTAAAGGGACCCGGACTGGCTATTTGACAACTGCCGGTAGCTAAGTTAAAACGCCTTTTTGCACCGGCTTTGGTCGTCAATGGACAGGCAGATGCCAACGCAAGTATTTCATCTAGGAGGAGCTATGGTGAGGCGCGAGAAATCCAATTATACGATTCAGTCCGTTTCTCATGCTCTCGATGTAATGGAGCAGTTCAACGGGAACGTCGATGAGATCGGTGTTACTGAACTCAGCAAGCGGCTGAAACTACACAAGAACAATGTCTTCCGCTTGCTCGCCACCCTCGAAGCACGCGGATATATCGAACAGAACAAGGTTACAGAGAACTACCGATTAGGTTTAAAATGTCTCCAGCTCGGGCAGACCTTTATCCACCAGTTGGGTTTATTGCTGCAAGCTCGGTCGACACTAGAAGATTTGGTTAAGCTGACGAAGGAGAGCGCCTTTGTCGCAATCCGGAAAGGCACCGCGATTGTTCCTTTGGAGTTTGTCGAACCCGCGCGTCCCGTCCGCGTCGTTTCGTTTCTAGGGACGGCGTTACCGTCCCATTGTACGGCCGCCGGAAAAGTGTATCTGGTGTTCGAGTCCGAGGGAGGATTGAGCCAAGCGCTTCCAGAGCGCTTGGACCGCCACACGGAAAAGACGATCACAGACCGCCAACTCCTCGCTGAGCAGATGCGAAACGTTAGTGAAACTGGTTATGCCATCGACCAGGGAGAGTTTTCGGAGGACATAAGCTCCGTGGCAGTGCCCGTTCGTGACTACACCCGAACCCTTGTGGGAGCCCTTGGTGTTGCAGGCCCCGGCCATCGTTTGTCTAGTGAGACCATCAAGCAAGAAATTGCTCCTAAGCTGCTGCGGGCCGGCAGCGAGTTGTCAAAACGATTGGGCTATCCTGAATGATGCGTTTGGTAGCCGGCCCAAACATCACATTTGTCCCCTCGCGGCGAGCTTACTCAATAAAATAGCCCGGGTGTAATCCCGCCTTTATTTTGACATTCTTACACCAGTGCGGATAAGTAAGTTGAAGAAACGGAGGTCCACTAGACCAGAATGCTCACCAGCATAGAAAAGGTACTTTTCCTCTTACTTGCTGCAGGATCACTCTATTATGCCGGAGTTAAGTTTTATGACGTTTACAGAGCCATTGCTCGCGGCAGACCTGATTCTCGTTTGGATAATCTCCGCCAACGAATTCTACGTGCGCTCTGGATCGTTTTCACCCAGCAATCCGTGTTCAAGACGCGGCCCATTGTTTCCTTCCTTCATGCACTGATTTTCTACGGTTTTGTCTTCTATTTTCTAGTCAACCTCGTTGATGTGTTCGAGGGCTTTGTGCCTTTTGATGCGCGCGGAGGCCGGTGGGGACCGTTCAACTTGTTGGCGGATCTCCTGACCGCCAGCGTTTTGATCGGGATGATCGGTCTTGTCATTCGCCGGTTCTTCGTTCGCCCCAAGGACTTTGCCTTCCCGCCCAATGTGCCTTTGCAACCCGAGGCTCGTGCCGGGATCCTGCGCGACTCTTCGATTGTGGCAAGCTTCATCCTTTTTCACGTCGGCAGCCGGCTCATGTTCAAGGCAACCCAACTGGCGCGCGAGGGCGCCGACGCTTTCCATCCGGTGAGCTCACTAGTGGCCGGATTTTTTTCCGGCATGAGTCCCGGTGTTGTCGAGGCTCTGAACCATTTTTTTTGGTGGGGAGCCCTGGGTTCGATTCTCATCTTCATTCCGTATTTCCCCCGGTCCAAGCATATCCATCTCTTCATGGCCCCGATCAACCTGGCGTTGAAAAAGGAGAAACCTGGAATCTTGCAGCCGATGGATTTCGAAAATGAGGAGGTTTTCGGCGCCGCCAAATTGGAGGAATTTACCTGGCCCCGACTGTTGGATGCCTATAGCTGCATCATGTGCAACCGCTGCCAGGATGTTTGTCCTGCCACGAATACCGGGAAAGCGCTCAGTCCGGCGGCGATTCTGATCAATGAGCGTTATGAGCTGAACAAGATCTTTCCCCATTTCTCCGCGGGGCAAGAGAGCCCGCGACCGTTGCTCGACTTCGCGCTCAGTGAAGAAGCGGCTTGGGCCTGCACGACCTGCAACGCCTGCATCGAAGTGTGCCCCGTGGGGAACGAGCAGATGCTCCATATTATTGATGTGCGGCGCGAACGGGTGCTGGCCGCTGCAGAGTTTCCCAGCGGACTCAAAAATAGTTTTAAC
>JAHKKJ010000297.1 GCA_020027655.1 Deltaproteobacteria bacterium
TGGTTCTTCCCGCAACCTTGCCGGCTCTAAAGTCCATGAAATATTTAAAGTGGTCGCCTCTGTAGTTGTCCACCACGGGATTGGGAATCCGACTCCTTTCCTCCGGCTGGCCGGCGATATAACCGACGTTGCCGTGCAACCGCACCATTCCCTCGTCCATCGCTTCTATCGTATTCTTGCCGAGCTTCAAGGAAACATCACAACGCTTGAGGACTTTCGGCCCCATCTCGCAGGCACGCACGCAGGTAATATGCGCTCCTTCCTTCAGCCAATCCGGCTCGTCAAAAACGGTCCGGGTGGAATCCGTGCAAGTCGCTACGATATCGGCATCGCGCACCACCATCTCGGGCTTATCCACGGCGATCACTTCCAAGTCCAATTTGCCCGTCATTTCCCTGGCGTATGCTTCTCGGTTGGCTTTCGTGGGGCTATAAACTTTGACCTTCTTAATACCACGCACTTCAGCAAACGCTTCCAGATAGGTACGCGCCATTCCTCCTGAACCGAACATACCAACGACGGCAGCGTCTTGCCGCGCGAGGTATTTGGCTCCCAAGCCGGCACAGGCGCCCACGCGCATGTGCTGGATAAGTCCATCATTAATGATCGCCAGCGGCTCGCCGTTGCGAACGCTGAAAACCATCACCAAGCCGCACCAGGTTCCCGGCTGCATGCAATACTTTTCTTCGGTGTCGCCATTAGGCCAATGAACAATGTCGGACTTCATCCGAATCGCAAACACGCCGATCTTCCGGCTCGCCCCTTCCATCGTGCCCCAACGATAGTAACCGTCGGGCCGATCGCAAGGCATCCAAACGTCGAGGCGCGGCCGGTAAACGGCATCGCCTTTAAGCAGATCGTCATAACCGTCCTCCAAAGCCTCCAGACAGGATTTCATATCGAGTAGCTTTTCCACTTCCTGGTTGTTGATGAGCAGCATTTTGTCCTCCTATGATTCGCTTACACCAATCGTCCGAGTTTGGAAAGGCTCTCGCCTACCGAAGGGCAAGTAATTTCGTGACGCCAGGAAGCTCGGATTCGGATTGACATTTGCCTAGCCTTGTCGCAAAGATAGGCGCAAATTTCGACGACTGGAGGACTTAACATTGAAGATTCTTCGCTTCAACGATGACAGGATCGGCGTGATCAAAAACGACAATATGGTTGTAGATGTCAGTGACACAGTCAGCTCGCGCAAGGCCAAAGGCCCGCAGAGAGTCATGGAAGAGATCATCGAGGGTTGGCGCAAATACCGCCGCAGATTTGAAAAGATCCTGGCCGAACAAGAAGGCGTGCCGCTGAGCAGCGTTCAGCTCCTATCCCCGCTTCCCAGACCCAGCAAGTGCCTCGCGGCTTTTGTGAATTATGTCGATCGGCCCGACCGCAGTCCTGACAGTTTGCCCAATGAATACTTTTACAAGTCCCCCGATCTCGTGGGACCCGGCGGAACCATCGAACTCAGAGACATCCCTGCAGCCGTGGTCTACCAGCCGGAAGCGGAGTTTGCCTTCGTCATGGGCAAGACCGCCAAAGACGTTCCGGAGTCAAAAGCCTTAGATTACGTTTTCGGTTATGTCCCGTTCTTTGACATTTCAACGCGTGGCATGGCGCGGCGCACCCAGTTCATTCCCAAGGGCCAGGACAGCCATGGCGCCTGCGGGCCCTGGCTCATCACCAAAGACGAGATTCCGGACCCGCACAACGTCGTCGTGAAGTCGTGGACCAGCGGCGAGCCACGACAAAACTACAACACCAAATACATGGCCCACAAAATTCCTGATCAGATCGCTTGGTTAACAAAATTTCTCCGCCTTAATCCTGGGGACCTCGTCGCCACCGGTACTTTTCATGAGGGGCTCCGTCCCATGAACCCCGGCGATACGATTGAGATCGAGTTTGAGAATATGGGCCGGGCGAAGTTCGAAGTGAAAGGCAACAGCCCGCGAAAAGATGCGGATTGGTTGCCGGGACGCGACCAACCTAAACCGCCTGAAGGCGGAGGGATGCATAGAGTCTAAACCGAACGGAGTAATGGAATATTGGAGTAGTGGAGTAATGGGTTTCCCGGAATCCAACACTCCAGTACTCCATCGCTCCACTACTCCATTCTCTTTGTCATCCCCCAATGCCAAGGGAGCAGCGATCGGTGCGCCAAGTTGAAGAGCTGGTTTAGAACGTAGCCCAAAATCGCCAGAGCCAGCATCCCGGCATACATCTGAGCGACTCTAAACCTTCGCTGCGCATCCAGAATAAAGTAGCCGATCCCGTCGGTGCTTCCCACCATCTCTGAAATCACCACGAGAATAAGCACGATCGGCAGACTGACTCTCAAACCGGTCATGATTTGCGGCGAGCTGGCGGGTAAGATGACTTGCCAGATGATCTTTCGTTGAGGCAACCCAAATGTACTGGCCGTATGCAATAGAACCCGATCGATGTTCTTAACTCCATCGAGGGTGTTTAGCAGAATCGGCCATGCACAGGAAAAAAAAATGACAAAGATCTTCATCTCGTCTTCCAACCCAAAAAATAACATCGCCGCGGGAATAACCACGGGGGGCGGAATCGGCCGCAGCATTTCGACCGTGACTTCCAGCGCGCGACGGATATTGTCAAACAGCCCCATGAAGATTCCCAGCGGGATAAATACCGCCGCCGCCAAAGCGTAACCCACCGCCGCTCTTTTTAGGCTTGCAAGAATCTGCAGAGGTATCTGTCCCGACCAAAGCAATTCTGAAAACGTCCCCACGATCTTGCTCACAGCCGGGACGATCAGCGGGTTTACCCATTCCGCTCGGGCCGCCAGCTCCCAGACGAGCAGCAAAGCCAGCAGGAAGAACATCCCGTTGAGTTTTGACTCGCGCATATTTTAGAGCCCTTCTCTCGCGACCATACCGCGACGCCATTTCATCGCCTTTTCCTGCAGGACCACGAACAGACGATTGAGCACGTAGCCCAGGGCCGCCACAAGAATGATCCCGGCGTACATGTTGCTGCTCTGTAACGAGCGCTCCTCGTCGAGAATGAAAAAGCCAAGACCTTTGTTGCCGGCGATCATTTCGGCCGTAGTGACCAGGATCAAAGCGATGGACAAACTAACCCGAAGACCCGTGACGATATAAGGCGAGGCTGCGGGCAAGACAATCTGCCAAAGGATGCGCCGGCGGGCCAAGCCGAAGGTTCTGCCGGTATCGATCAAAGTCCGCTCGATATGCCTCACGCCATCGATGGTGTTCACCAAGATCGGCCAGGTGCTCGCGTAGACCGTCACCGCCACGATCATCCCATCGCCGATGCCGAGCAGCAGGATGGCCACGGGAATAATCGCCACGGAGGGCATGGGTCGCAAGAACTCAATCAGCATCTCCGTTAGACTATGGGCGAAGCGAAAGTAACCGAGGGCAACTCCAACAGTCACTGCGATCGCCGCAGCCAGAAGATAACCTTCCAAAAAGCGGCGCATAGTCGTTAAAAGGTGCGTGGTCACTTGTCCGGAAACAATCAAGTGACTGAGGGCAACTACAATCTGGCTGACCGGGGGTATATAGAGTTGCAGTTTAGGGCTCGCGCGAGAGCCGCATTCCCACAGTAACAGGAACAGACCGAACACCAGCCAGCCGGTCCAATTAAATTTGCTGGGCTCGTTCACGCCGTGTTTTCGTTACTGATCTGTTTATAAATCTGGTTTCTGATTTCCATGAAGCGTCCTTCGGCGCGCGTCGTCACCTGATGGCGTGGTCTGGGGAAGTCGATCCACAGCTCCTCGATGATTTCCGAAGGCCGGCGACTGAGCACCCAGATCCGATCCGAAAGATAGATGGCTTCTTCGATGTCATGGGTAATGAAAAGAATCGTCGTGGCGAGTTCTTCCCATAATCTTAGCAGCGTGTCTTCGAGCTCCAGACGGGTCAAAGCATCCAACGAACCAAACGGCTCATCCATCAATAGCACCTCCGGCTCGTAAGCCAGCGCCCGCGCGATCGCGACGCGTTGTTGCATACCGCCGGATAGCTCCCACGGATAATGGCTCTCAAAGCCTTTCAGGCCGACAAGTTCAATGAGCGCTTTGGCTTTTCCCTCGGATTCGCGAACCTTCTTTCCTCGGGCATCCAATCCAAAAAGTACGTTGCCCAGCACAGAGCGCCAAGCAAAGAGCGATTTATTGAACTCCTGAAAAACCAGCACGAGGTTCGGTGGCGGACCGTTGACCGCGCGCCCCTTCACCAGGATTTTTCCCGCAGTGGGAGCGATGAGTCCGGCGATGGACATGAGCAAGGTGGTCTTGCCGCAACCGGAGGGCCCAACGAAGGAAACAAACTCTCCCGCGTCGACCTGGCAAGAGATATTGCCAATCGCCACTGTCGTTTCGCCACCCATTTGGCGATAGCTTTTGGAAAGACTTTGGACTTCGAGAATGGGCACGGGTGATCAATAGATGGACACCTGGGACAAATCCGAAGGAGGTTGGAGTAATTCCTCCATCAACCCTTCGGCGCCAGGTCGCTGATGACATCGCGTGCTTTAATGGACCGCGAGATGAGCTTGTATTTTTGCGTCAAGTCGATAGTCGCCTGGAGATCTTTCTCCGAAATCCCCTTTTCGAAGACCGGCAAGCCGATCTTACCGGCCAAATCCGGGTTCAAACCGGCCCACTTTACCATGGCCGCGCGACTCCCTTCCGGATCCGCGTGAATCGAGTCAACGCCCCGACTGATCGCCCGCACAAAGGCTTGACCCATTTCTTTGTTCTTCACAATCCATTTTTCCGAAGCGAACCAACTGGCGATCAAAAACTTCGGCAACACGTCTCCCCAAGGATACGCGAGCACGCGCGTCTGGCCTTTTTCCAGCGCCGCCGTCGCAAACGGCTCGTGGACGCTGATGGCGTCGATCTTTCCCCCGACCAGAGCTGCCTCCATCTGAGGAAACGGCACCTCGACGAATTTTACCTTGCTGGAACTTGCGCCATTCTTATCGACCCACGCCATCGCCATCAGGTGAACAATGTTGTTCAACGTATTGACGGCGATGGTCTTCCCTTCGAGATCCTTCGCGCCCTTGATGGGCGAGGCTTTTAAGACTTCGATCGCGTGGCTCTCGCCCTTGCCCTTGACGTTAGTCGCACCGCCTGCGATCAGTTTAAAATCGAAGCCCTCGACGTGCGCCTGATAAAGTGAGATCACGTTCGTCCAACCGATCTGCAGATCGCCGGAAGTCACGCCTTGTACGATCACGGCGCCGCCTGCCATTGGGACGGTTTCCAGTTCCAAGCCTTCCGTCTTGAAAAATCCTTTCTCCATGGCCACGAACATGGCAGCGTTGTCGACAATTTTCATATAGCCCAGCTTGCCCTTCGCTTGCGCCCAGCTCAGGCCGCGCACAAGCGGCAAGCCGGCAAGGCTGACGGTCAGTTTAGTGATAAAATTACGCCGCGTAATTCCCATGTCGCATCCTCCTA
>JAHKKJ010000027.1 GCA_020027655.1 Deltaproteobacteria bacterium
ATACCGAGCGCGCGCATGGCGGCGGTTTGCGATCTGCCGGAGGTGCTAACAGGGATGTCGTGCGTTGCTTCCATCTCCTTGACGATTTTCTCTTCGCCAGCGAATCCGTGAACCATCATCGGCGGCGCGCCGCCGATATGAATCAAGTTCACCCCTAATCCAGCCAGCTCGGCGGCCTTAGCCTTATAATCCCCGAGCACGTCATGGAATTCCTTTTCAGTTCCAGAGCTGATTCCCACAGTCAAGGGAATCACTCCGATGCCTTCGGGAAGCAAGCGAATAAACTCCTCCAGCGAACCGGGGCGATGGGTAGGCTTGATATCCCCGACGATCCCTCTCCAGCTCTCGAACATCGGTTACCTCCTATTACGAACAAAGCAAAACGGGCACACCTTCTCACGCAGGGGCGAGAAACTCAAGTGCGTGGCGGTTGACTTTCACATCCATGGTGTTGGGCGAAATCGGAAATTCCGAGGCCTTGTCCGGCCACACCTCGTCGTCAATGTGGACGGTAAATCCATCCCATTCGATCTGAAGATGCTGACCTTTGCGGACGGTGAGACCCGGGTAGGGGAGCTTGCCTTCTATGCAGTGAGACAGACATCTACTCAAGTTATCTTGATCGTCTTTGGAGACCAAGACAATATCGAGGAGACCATCGCTGGGATTAGCGTGGGGAGCGAGGCAGAGGTTTGGCCCGATGTAGCTGATATTCATCACTTCCAGCAGAATGTACTCACCGGACAGATCGCGTCCGTCCAGGGTAATCTTCAAACTATTGGGCGTAAAGCTTGGCAGCCGGTCTTTTAGTATCTCCAGCACCGACTTAACCTTTTCTCCCGTGTCATCCAAATGGGCAAGGACAACGTTGTTTGTAGCATCGAGCCGGTACATCGTCTCGGTGAATAGGCCTATACCCAGCCCCTCGATGAAATATTTAAGATTCCACGGGCCGCTGGCCATGCCAACGTCGAACTTTACGTGGGGCGCTGTCGCCCATCCTGCGATCAGCTGTTCGAGCGGCCGGTCGATCAATCCGAGAGTCTTGGCGACATTATTGGCGGTTCCCATCGGCAGAACGGCGATGGGAACATCTCGGCCGATCAGATTTTTGGCAACCGTACCTACAATGCCGTCGCCTCCAGCCACAGCTACAATGTCGCAAGATTGTTCTAGCGCGCTGTGCCAATTCTCATCTTTCGATGATTGATAGCGCGCCGTGTGTCCTGCATCGCGGATGAGTCCAAGAAGCTCGTCGCTGGATGGTTGTTGGTCATCACCGGCGTCCGGATTGTGTATTAAAACTACCTTCATGGGTTTTCCTTATCATGACGCTCAAGAATAAATGTTATCATGGTTAGAGGGAATAAAAAGTTCGAGTCTGTCTAAAAGGAGGTCAGATCTTATGCGCATTCTGATTGCCAATGATGATGGGATCTATAGCCCCGGCATCGCGACGCTAGCCGAGGTAGCGTCAAAATTCGGCGAGGTGCGGGTCGTGGCTCCGGACGTCGAGCAATCCTCCGCTGGACACGCCATCACCGCCTTGCGACCGCTTTCCTATAAGCGCACTCCGATAGGGAATTTCGAGGCTTACCGGGTCAACGGCACACCCGCAGACTGTGTTGCTCTGGGAGCCTACCATTGGGAGAAGGTGGATGTGGTCCTTTCGGGCATCAATTTGGGTAGTAATTTAGGGAATGCAATGTGGCATTCGGGTACATTGGCTGCCGCAAAGCAGGCGGTGTTGCTTGGATTGCGCGGGATAGCTCTTAGCGCGACCGTGGCACGGGACGAGCCGAACTTCGATATTTTGAAACCGTCGCTGGAAAAAGTTTTAGCGTTGCTGCTACAAGACCGCGACTTAAGCCTCGTCAACGTAAACTTTCCCGATGAGAAGCCAAAAGGTTTACGCTGGACGCGTCAATCGGTGCGCCACTATGACGGCAAGGTCGTGCCGGGCGAAGACCCGTTGGGACGGAAGCTTTTCTGGTTTACTGTGATTCCCATTGAGGGGACGGAGGAGGGCACTGACCGGTGGGCCGTTGAGCATGGTTACGTCTCAATGACCCCGCTGCGTCTCGATCTCACCAACGAAAAAGAATTGGCGGGCGCCCAGCTGAGACATCCACTCGACTAATACGAGCATAGATAAATTCACCAAATCCCTCGCGCGGTGCTGTGCCGCGGTGGGGCTACGCAATCATGCAAGACGTAATTGCCCAAGCGATGCACGCACAGGCGCTCCACCTATATCGGGGATGATGTTTAGTTCCAGTACCGTTACAACGTATGAGCCACCATCGGCGCGGTTGACCCAGAGGTTTATTGGCCGGCCGTAAGGAAAACAACTTAAAAGGCAGAGGAGCAGTCTTACGTGGCCCAGTCTCCTGCATATGACGCGGTTGTGATCGGCTCCGGACCGAACGGTCTTTCGGCTGCGATTGCCATGGCGCAACAGGGAAAAACCGTCGTCGTTTACGAAGCTCAGGCAAGTATCGGCGGCGGAGCACGCTCCGCAGAGCTGACCTTGCCGGGCTTTATTCACGATGTCTGCTCCTCGGTATATCCGCTTGCCATCGGTTCGCCTTTTTTTCGCTCGCTTCCACTCGCGCAAGATGGTCTGGAATGGATCCAACCTCCTGCTGCGGTTGCTCATCCATTCGATGACGGGACAGCGGTGACCCTAGAGCGTTCGGTCGAAGCGACAGCGGCGCAGCTCGGCCCAGATGAGGAGGCTTATCGAAAGCTCATGACGCCGTTGGTCAAGAGTTGGAATGGCTTGGACGTCGATCTGTTGGGTCCCATACGTCCTCCGCGGCATCCATGGAATCTGGCACGATTCGGCTTGTTCGGCATCCAGCCCGCGCGCCGTCTGGCTGAAAGTTGCTTTCGAGGAGAACGCGCCAAAGGACTTTTTGCCGGCGTGGCGGCTCATTCTATGCTGCCGCTGGAGCATTGGGGCTCCGCCGCTTTCGCTCTGGTGCTGGGAATTGCCGGCCACTCAGTTGGCTGGCCGATTGCACGAGGCGGGGCGCAGAAGCTGAGCGACGCATTGGCTGCGCACCTGTCCACCCTCGGTGGTGAAATAATTTCGAGCAGGCGGGTGGGGACGCTCGACGAGCTGCCTTCCTCTCGGGTGGTTCTCTGCGATTTGACTCCTTGCCAACTGCTTGAAATCGCCGGAGAGCGTCTGTCTCCCTCTTATCGAAAAAGTCTAGGGCGGTATCGTTACGGTATGGCCGCTTTCAAATTGGATTGGGCGCTCTCCGGTCCGGTGCCCTGGAAGGCTCCCGAATGCGCTCGTGCGGCGACGGTTCATCTTGGTGGCACGTTGGAAGAAATTGCCCTTTCGGAAGATTCGGCTTGGCGTGGAGAGTGCGTGGAAAAACCGTTTGTTCTGCTGGCTCAACCTTCGCTGTTCGATTGTTCACGCGCTCCGGAAGGTCAACATACGCTCTGGGGCTATTGTCATGTTCCGAATGGCTCTTCCTTCAACATGGTAGAGCAGATCGAAAAGCAGATCGAGCGCTTCGCTCCGGGCTTTAGAGACTTAATAATGCGGCGCAGTATCATGCCTCCGCTCGAACTTGAGAGACGCAACGCCAACCTCATTGGGGGCGACATCAATGGTGGCGCGGCGAGTCTGCGTCAGCTCTTCTTTCGGCCCACGGCTAGAATGTATGGGACTTCACTCAAAGGACTCTACATTTGCTCGGCTTCCACTCCCCCGGGTGGCGGCGTCCACGGAATGTGTGGATATTTTGCGGCCCGCAAAGCTTTGAAGGAAATGTTTTGATTACTTATTCCTTTCTGATCTATGAAGTTTGATCAGTGCGTCGTTGATCGGTCGTCGCGCCTTTTCATATCCCTCCCATGGGTCCGTTCGCAAACGGGCCAAGCGTTCGGGAACATTATGAATGTTAAAATGCTCTCCCCGAACATCCATTGCGAGTTCGTCCCAATGCACGGGAACCGACACCGGCGCGTTGGCCCGAGCGCGCGTGGAATAAGCGGAGACCGCCGTCGCCGTCCGGGCATTGCGCAGATAATCGATGAAAATTTTTCCTTGCCGTTTGGACTTCGACATCGTGGCTGTGTAGAGTTGCGGCGCTTCACGAACCAGGTCTTCCGCGATTTTTTTTGTAAAAGCCTTCACCCTGTCCCAATCCTGCTTGGGAGTGATCGGGACAACCACATGCAGTCCTTTGCCGCCTGTGGTTTTTACGAAGGCGGCAAATCCCAAGCCTGACAGTTGCCCACGCAGCGTTTCAGCCGCTTCTCTGATTTGCTTCCAGGGCAGCGCGGGATCAGGATCGAGGTCGAAGGTAAGGCGATCCGGCTGCTCGAGATGGTCTTGGCGCGATCCCCAGGTGTGGATTTCCAGAACGCCCATTTGCACCAGCGCGATGACGCCCGGAGTCGAATCAACCGATACGTAGGAAACCGTGGACCGTCCTTCTTTAACGCGGATGCTGCGGATTGGATCACCAATTGAGTCGGTTACGTGCCGTTGGTAGAAACATTGCTTTTTATGACCTTCCGGACAACGCACCAGGCTCAGAGGCCGTTCTTTGACATGCGGGATCATCCAATCGGCAACCTGCTCATAATAGTGAGCCAGCTCAAGTTTGGTAATTCCCTGATCGGGAAAGAGAACGCGATCCGGGTGCGTAAGCTTGATGCCGGCGATCTCCACGTTGCCTTGCGCACTCGACGGGTTTTTATGATGATTCACTTTTTCACGCGTAATTTCCGTCACCGGTTTGTCCTCGCGCAATCCCTGGAAGGAGGGATGGCGCAATAAGTTATCTGTGGTCCACTCAGCGAATGCAACCGCGCCTACAAGCTTCGGCTCTACCCAGTGAACGCCTCTGGCCTCTGCGCCTTTAGGGGGATTGATGAAAGGAGGAGAGTCGCGCTCGAGTGAATCGAGCCGCGAGCGCAGTTCCTTGAGGCTTTGTTGGGTGAATCCGGTTCCGACCTTACCGGCGTACAGCAACTTACCTTGTTCATCATGCACGCCCACCAGGAGCGCTCCTAAGCCGGACCGTGATCCGGCAGGTTCCGTGAAACCACCGATGACGAATTCCTGGCTCTTGGAGCATTTGACCTTGAGCCAGTCACGGCTTCGCCCCGAACGGTAAGGCTGATCCGCCTTTTTCGAGATAATTCCCTCAAGGCCCTTGCGACAGCTTTCTTGATAGAGTTCGTCACCTTGGCCGATCCAATGCTCGCTGTAGCGCAGACTGTTTGGGGCTTTCTTTGCACGTTTCGGCTTCAGGATCCTTTCCAGTATTTTTTTCCGGTCCCGCAATGGCGAGCGAGTCAAATCCCAGCCGTCGAGATAAAGCAGATCGAAGACGAAATAGACCAGGATTGCTGTATTATTTTCCTTTAAGGAATTTTGTAAGAGTTGGAAATTAGTCACGCCATTTTCTTCAAGCGCGACCACCTCACCATCCAGGAACGCCTCTTTCGCTGGCAGATCTTGAGCCGCCTCGACCAACGAACCAAAACGTCGGGTCCAGTCTTGCTCTTCGCGGGTTAAGAATTTCGCGCGGCCTTCGTCGATGCGGCACAGAATTCGGTAACCATCGAACTTGATTTCGTGCAACCATTCATCGCCCTGGGGCACGGAATCTACCAGTGTCGCTAGTTGAGGTCGAACAAAAGCCGGCAGCTTCGACTTTCTTGCTCCGGCGATATTCCGATAAGTTTGAATCTTGGCAGTTTTGGGTTCCAGCTTTACACTTTCCAAAGAAACGCCTAGCTCGCTTTACGGCTTCGCGAGGGCTCATGTTTTTTGTTGACGTGATCCATGCTTTGCCGCAACAGATGCATAATATCGACGACTTTGCCCTGTGGTTTAGGTTTTCGCACGGCCTCAGCCGGCTCAATGGCTTTGGTTTGACCGGATTTGATCTTCTTGTCGATCATCCGGAGCAGATCCTGGTGATATTCATCGCGATACTTTTCGGGATTCCACTTGCCGGCCATAGTCTCGACTAATTGCTCGGCCATTTTAAGTTCCTGATTTGAGCCTGCCGCGGACTTCGCTTCGGGCACGTCAAGCGCCGATGGGTCGCGCAACTCATGGGAAAAACGCAACAGGTTCAAAATCAACACAGGTCCATCGGCGAGTAGAGCTGCCAGATGCTGCCGGCTGCGGATGACGACTCTGGCAATGCCGACTTTGGCGGTCCGCTTCATGACCTCACGCAGCAGCGCATAGGCACGTTGCCCGTTCTTGAGCGGCACCAAATAATAAGGCTTGTCGAAGTATATCGGACTGATATCTGCCGCATCGACAAAGTCAAGAATGTCGATGGATTGCGTTGCCTCGACGTTGGCTTTGAGGAAATCGTCATCGGTCAGCGCAACGTACTGCCCCTTTTTATATTCGTATCCCTTGACGATCTCGTCCCAAGGCACCTCCCGACCGGTCTTCTCATTAACGCGTCGATATCGAACTCGAGAGAAATCTCGCCGGTCGAGCAAGTCGAAATCTAGGGAACCATCTGCTTCGGCTGAATAGAGAGCGACGGGAATATTGACCAACCCGAAATTAATGGTGCCCTTCCAAATCGGCCGGCCAGCCGATTTCGCTTTGGCTGGCGTTTTTCGTTTCTTATGATTCGATTTTTGACCTGGCATAGATTGTTTCAGTTATTCAATCGCTTTTTGGTTTATCGTGGTGCATGCTTTGTCGCTGCGGTGTTTCACCTTAACCGTCCGGCCGCGTACTGCTTTCGCGTCACCCGTGCCGCGGGCCCTGTCTTTTCTTTTATTTCGTCGCCTACGCGTCATGGCGATTCGTTATTCAAGCGGATGCGCTCTCTGCATGAATTAGCTGAGGTTTGGCTACCGGGGGCCGGTGCTTTTCCTGCTTCAGAGTCGGGCGCTTCCGGATCGGCACTGACCTGATCTTGACCCGTCTGCCGGTCTCAGCCGCGCGATAAAGGGCGCGAACAATCCGCACGTCGGCAAGCCCTTCTTCTCCCGACGGCTCCGGTTCGATATTCTTCCTGATACAATCCGAGAAATAGAGAAGCTCGGGAGCAAATTGGTCGCGCCGCGCAAAAGTGCGCGAGGTGGTCTTGCCGTCGATGGCAACGTAGAGCTTCAGCGCCATCGCGTATTCGTAGGCAGGATCTAGGCGCAGTTTTCCCTTGGTCCCGATAAGTTCATAGGATGCCACGTCGGTAGAGCCGAAGCTGGTGGTAAAGCTTCCCGTGCGCTCTTCGGGAAATCGAAGGAGTGCGGAGGTCATTTCATCTATTTCCTTAAATCGGCGATCCTTGCGCGCAGCGGCATAGGCGAAGGCTTCCGTAGGTTCGTTCTGAAAAAGATGTCTCGCGGCGTTAATACAATAGACCCCGAGGTCATAGAGCGTTCCGCCACCCAATTCGCCCTGGGTGCGGATGTTTCCCTCTTTAACCTGCAATCCAAAAAGTGAGTTGAAAACGCGCGGTTCGCCCAGCTTGCCGGATTTCACGATCTCGATCGCTTTCAGGTTGGCCTCTTCAAAATGGAGCCGGTAGGCGATCATCAGCTTGACTTTATGCTTGCGAGCGGCGCGGATCATTGATTGGCATTCCCGTTCGGTGACGGCCATCGGTTTTTCGCACAGAATATGGACACCTGCATTCGCAGCCCGGATAGAGTATTCGGCGTGCATGTTATTGGGCAGCGCGATATACACCGCGTCGACGTGACCGCTCCGAAGGCAGTCATCATACTGTACATAAGAATAAGTATGTTTGACACCATAGTGCCGGCTTAGTTTCCTCAATTTCTCCGGATCGTTGGACACCAATGCAGTTAGCGACGAGTTTCGCGCTGCATGAGCAAACGCTGGTAATACGGCAACTTGCGCAATATGTCCTAAACCGACAACGGCATAGCGGACTTTTGGCGATTTGTTATTTGCAGCCATTGGTTACTTGGCACGGCGGAAACGCTCTCCGCCTCTCCTCTGGTTCCCTTGCTGTATCTCTCGAGGATGATCCCTAGTATTTACCGCGTCGCGGAACGGCTGGACGCGAAACTTCCTTGAGTGTCTCACCGAGTAGTTCGTTTTGTCCGGTATGCACCGCCAGATCACCGAGCGATACAATGCCTACCAGACGCTTTTCGCGATTCAATATCGGTAAACGTCTAATCTGTCTGGCTTCCATAAGGCTCATTGCTTCTTCGATTTCCTGATCTTCAAAACAATAGGCGATCTCCTTGGACATGATATCGGACACTTTGGTCTTTGACGGATTACGTCCTGCAGCTGTAGCTCTCACGGTAATGTCGCGGTCGGTCAGTGTACCTTTCAGCTCATCTCCCTCGCAGACCGGGATGAGCCCAACGTCGAGAGCTTTCATTTTGGCCGCCGCTTCTTTCAATGGGGCGTTAGAGGCGATGACTTCGACATCCCTGGTCATTACTTCTCCTAGGCGCATTGTATAACCTCCTTCGTTTTTAGAAGCGGTTCTTTTACGACGATGACAAAATACAGCATTGAAGATGTATTTTATTGTTGATGTTTCAAAACCCGTTTGTGCAAGGAACATACCAGCTATTGTCTTGGCGAGGGCAGGATGTGCTGGTGGAAGGCCGAAAAGAAAACTTTCGAGGCCTAGCGAGGTGAAAAGGGCAATAGGACTCCATAATTTTAGACAGCCACAAATTCACTCTGTGTCAACTCGTTGGTGGTCAGCTGTCCTAATTTAACTATCACTACTATTTGTGTTTAAGGAAAATTCCTACAGAAAGAAAAGTTTTTAGTGGATCTGATTTTTGTTTTTAAATGATGACCACGCGTAAGATCAGATGCGACAGGGCAAAACTTTTCTTCACTCGCCTGGCACACTCTTTGAGTAACTTCTGGTTAGACGAATCTCAGAGAAGTAGTTCGCGTTCGTGGCGAAGAAGAGTAAAGGAGAATCGAAGAATGGATAATCAACTGATGCTCATAATTGGGGTTGCGGTACTGGTGATCATTTTGGCCGCAGCCGGCGCCTGGGCCTATGCGAAGATAATTAGGTCTCGACGGCTCAAGGCCAAATTTGGGCCGGAATATAATCAAACTGTTGAACGTTTACGCAACCGTGAGTTAGCTGAGACTGAGCTGCAGGAACGCGAGCGGCGAGTGAAACGGTTCCATATCGTGCCGTTATCGATGCAAGACGGCAGTCAGTATCGGGAAAAGTGGACTGCGGTGCAGAGCCGTTTTGTGGATGCTCCAAAAGGGGCCGTGGAAGAGGCGCATCAACTGGTTCATGAGGTGATGAAAAAAAGGGGTTATCCGGTAACCGGCTTCGAACAAGTTGCGGCTGACTTGTCGGTGGAATACCCGTTGGTCGTTACCCATTACCGGGCCGCCAGCCGCATTGCTGAAAATAGCCGAAAGGGTATCGCTGAGACCGAAGAACTCCGACAAGCTTTGGTTTATTACCGGGCCCTATTTGAAGAACTCTTGGAAACCACAGAGGCAGAGTTTAAAGCGGAGCCTTTGCCGACAAGCAAAGGCAGATTTCGATTGAAAAAAGTTATCCGAGGAGGACTGCGTACATGAGAACGCCTAGAGATGAGAGTTTGGCAACAGCAAAAGAGGACGTGAGTTCGATTAGCAAAAGGACAATCAACACGGAAACTATTGCCGCCGCAGGCAAAGCCGAACCGGAGTTGGCTGAAACAGTGCAGGGTTCCGACACACGTGAGCCTGAACTCAGTCACCTTTTTAGCGATGAAACGGAGCGGGAATTACGGACCCAATGGCACAAAATTCAAACGGGCTTCGTAGACGAACCAAGACGGGCAGTGGAACAGGCGGATGAGCTAGTGGCGCAGCTAATGCAGCAACTAGCCCAAAGTTTTTCGGATCAAAGAAATAGTCTCGAGCAGCAATGGGAGCAAGCCGAGAAAGTATCCACGGAAGATCTTCGGCTCGCGCTTAGACGATATCGATCGTTTTTTGAGCGTCTGTTGTCGATTTAGCAATCGGGCGCTAATACTTGGGTTCTTCAATCTCACCCGCGTCCGTCCAGTCAACGGCTTGTTCAGGCGACATCTTGCTGTCGGGTGTCAGTCGGGCGTCTTTGAAACCCATTTTTTCGATGTCGGGGCGATACTGAATCCTGGAAAGCAATGGTCCCAGACAAGGTTGGTCGGCTGAGACTGGCGCGGTTAACTCACGGGCCAGCCGATGAAGTAATTCGTGGATAACTTCCCGCGGTAGTCGTTGCCTTTCGGACGGATAAATATAACCAAACAAGATCAGGTGGGTCAGGAGAACGCGCCAGTGCGGACCGAAGCGGTTTACCAGGCGATGCCAGTCCAGCCGTTCGGCGCATTTGAGCAGCAAATGAGCAACGTCGCCACCGTCATAACGTTCACGCTCCATGACAAAGGCCTTTGACCAGATCATTTCTTCCGGCGGGCAGAATCTCACCGGGAAGCCGAAAACTTGACCAGGCGCCGCATGTTTAAACCACAGATCGTCAATTTCACAAATGCCATTGCCCGAGCTAAAGATAATGTCGATAAAGGAATCTTCTGAATAGACCTTTCCAAGCCAGTGGGAGAACTTGAGTTCTGTCCTAAATCCCGCCTCATTAAGAACCTCAAAGACTTTTTCCAGATCGTTTCGACGAATAAGTATATCCATATCTTTCATGCTTCTGCCCAGGTGTGTATAGAATTCAAAAGCAAAGCCTCCGCCCATTAGAAAGGGAACAAAGGTGCGATTTAGAATGCCAAGAACTTGGCGGTAAAAAAAATAGGCATGGGCGTCTTTAGCTGGAAGTTTCATCTTTTCTCCTACCCTCAGCGCAGTCAATTTCCAAAATTTTGAAGGGCGGCGCATCTGAGACATTTTGGAGGACGGACTTGGCGACGTTGAATACCCGAACGCCTGTTTTAGTTACGCCTTCCGGTGAGCCGCGGTGGGCATGGCCGTGGAAAACGGCAGCGACCGGGTAGCGATTCAGAGGATCTTCGAGCCGGCTGGAACCTAAAAACGAAAAAATTTCCGGCGGCTCTCCCATGACCGTTTCAACGATCGGGGAATAGTGTAACAACGCGATTCGATTGGGCGTTCTGAGTCCGGCGAGAGCCGATTCGAGTTTCAGCGCTTCTTCCACCGCTTCATGGACAAAAGCTTTGATTGTTGGTTCCCCCCAGGGCTGCAACGCTCTTTCACCGAATCCCCCGGCGAAGCCCTTCACGCCGGCAAAGCCAATGCCGTAGATTTCGCATGATTTGCCATCCAAAACATTCACACCGGCGTTTGAAAGAACTTCTACTATCTCGGGCGCCTTTCCGGCTTCGAAATCGTGGTTTCCTAGTACAGCGACCACAGGAACCTTTAAGATACCTATTTCCCTAGCCAGGATCTCAGCTTCTTCCGGCAAGCCAGCGTCGCAGAGGTCTCCACCGAGCAACAAGACGTCAGCTCCCTGTGCCATAGCCGAAAGTAAACTTCGGGTGTTATCGGCTCCTTTCTTCGTGCAGTGAAGATCTGCTACTGCTGCCAAGCGAAGCCGCGCGCTGTCTTTAGCCATACGGAAATGAGTCGAAGCTAAGGTCCTAAAGGTGGTGCAATCGATGTGCCTTTTCAGGGGACAACGAAGGAAGTTTACATCCGGTACAATTCTGTTGACGGATTTATTGTTTATTAGGCGAATGACACGTAATTGGAGCGGGTCGTGTGTCCTGATTCCACTACTAACTCGATGTCCTCGATTGAGGAAATTTCCTACAGCCGGGCCGTCGCTTCGCGATGTTTAGTGGGCCGTAAGAAGTAAATTTCGGGACCTACGTCCAGAGGTCACTAGAAAGTGGAAATCGTGGGAAGGGTATCAAACAAGGCCGGTATTACCGCGGAGGCTGGGGTAGGATTTGACTGTCGATTAATGCAATAGCCGATGTTTAACGAACTTGCGCTGGAGCAGTTAAAATCGACCTTCTCTCTCTAACTTCTTTACCACGCTGTCGTCCACGAGTCCTTCGGCTTTGAGACGCCGAACTTTTTCGTTGTTGGTGCCCAATAGCCGGATCACATTGCGAATACCATCGACGCTGGGGTAAATCTTCTTTTCGTAAATGCCGACGATGCTTTGATAGCCTTCCTCGGCATCCTCGATGCGCTTAAGGCGAAGTCCCTTGGCCAAGCTTTTGATCACCTGAGGTTTATTTTCCGGGTTGCGGATGAAGGCGACGCCATCAAGCAATCCGCGCAACACGTTTTCGACAGTCGCCGGTGACGAGGCCATAACGCTGCGGCGCGATATAATCCCAGATCCCTGATAGGGAATAGGCAGCTTTTCCAGATCGGCCAATAGGCGGAATCCCTTGCTCTGCACCAAATTGCCGAACGTGTAACCCAAATACGCTGCATCAACATTACCGGCCAGAAGTGCTTGGGACACGACCGAGTTGTCTCCCAGAGCCCGGAACTGAATCTTGTCCCGCTCAGGCACAAGGCCCCAGTGGTCCAAGGTTAGCATAGTGAAGATCCAGGCGCCGCCGCTCAAGCTATTGACCCCGAGATTTTTGCCCTTCAATTCCGACGGGCTTTTGATATTTGGATTGGCGACGAAGGTCCCTGTCAGCTTATTGATAAAGCCCGCGACAAAAACCAGATCAGCTCCTTCTGCAATCGCCCCAAGGTTGGCCGCTGACACTGACCCCCAGTGAACTTGCGACTCTCCTGAACTCAGCGCCGACATGCCGATCGGCCCGCTGCGGACCTGGACCAAGGTGAGGTCCAGGCCGTATTTGCGGAAAAGACCATAATCCTGAGCCACGTAAAGCACGCCTTCTCTCTCGCTGAAAGAACCAGTGGTCATCACGATCTTGGTCAGCGGAACGGCTCCGTCTGCAGGCCTATAGGCGAAAAGAAACAGAGCCAAAAATGGCAACAGCAAAGAGCTGGATTTGGTACTCATCGGGTGTCTTTTATCAACTCAGGAGTTCGCCCTGGCTTTGGCTTTCTTTTCCTCGGGCGCCTTGATTTTGTCGAGATTCCTCAGCGCGTAGTCACTGACGGTTACCACCTGGTCGTTGCCGGTAAAGCGTGGCTTGGCGGCGGCCTCGGCCCGCGCGCCCAAGAGAATCATGTACTCATCGCCGGTGTTGTCGAGCTGATAGAGTTGGCCCGCGGGGATCGTCACCAGCATACCGGGCGTGAGCTTGCGAGAGGAGCCGTCGGGGAAATGAAATGTGCACTCTCCTTTGACACAGTAAAATTGCTGGTCGGCGGTGTGCTTATGCATAGGCCCCTTGGTTCCAGGGTAATCGCCATGAACCCAGGTGTGAAAATGATCCGAGGTGAACAACACTTTTTTGCTGTGACCGATGTCTAGCTCGGGAAGGTTCAAAAGATCGATAAACTCAGCAGGCATAGATGGTTCCTCCTTCGATATGCAGCATCATGATGACACGCTCTTGTGGATCAAGTGCCTTTTCCTGCGGCTTGTTCTTCTCCGGCTCTAACTGGGCGCACGCCGAAAGGTTCAGAACGATTGCCGAAGAGTACCAGTGGTTCGGTCCCCGCATTAGTGAGCTGATAGTAATCCTTAGCGGCTAGAAAGACGATCTGGTTCTTTTCAATAATCCGCTCTTCACCATCCATGCTTTTGACGGAGCACTTGCCCTCGATGACTAGAAAAGTCTCCGGGGATTGGTGATAGTGCATGGGAGTGCCATCCCCAGGCTCAAAGTAAAGCATCCACGAGCGAAAATTGTCAGCTTCGAAAAGATGAGTATTTCTGATTTTTTCTTTGCCGGCCTCGCCGATCTTTTGATCCAAACTAACGAAATCCATAATGTTCCTCCTTGTTGAATTGTTATAATGCGAAACTATCGCCGTCGCGGTTCACTTGTCAATCCAGATGAATAAGCGGGTAATGGTCGTGGTGCTTCGGAGGAACAGAGAGGAGGGATACGCGAATCTGCCGCTGGGATCGGATTTAGGCATTTACTGGGCCGACATTTTGGGCAAAAGAGAAGCTCGTTTTCTAACGCTTTTTCTCCTTGGCACTGCCGCGGCGTCCATTATAAGATACGCTTCTATTCCACCATGAAAGAAGGACTGCCAATGATCGCACGGCTTATTAGCGGATTCCTGGTGCTCTTCTTCGCCGGGCTGGTTCTAGTACCGGCTGCTTGCGCGCAAACTGTAAAAGTCGGAATCACGTCAAAGACGCTCTTCTTTATGCCTTACTACGTCGGC
>JAHKKJ010000298.1 GCA_020027655.1 Deltaproteobacteria bacterium
TGCCTCACCATGAGACTGGAGAATCGAAAGATCTGGAAACAAATTCCGTTTAACGGGGCTGTTCTGTGAGACCTACTGCGGCGCGTGCGCTACGTTGCCGGCGGCTTTGAAATTTTCGATCTTGATCTCGTGTTTTCTCAGCAGCTCGTAAAAATCTGTCCGGCACTTGCCCGCAAGTTTTGCTGCCTCACTCGCTTTTCCACCGCAAAGTTCCAGCAGCCTTACAAGATAATCCCTTTCAAATAGATACCGGGCATCCTTGTAAGATTTGACCGGCCCGTTAAGCGCGATGTTCATCTGGGGACCGGTTTCTTGTTGAGGAGCTGTCTGGGGCACAGAATTTTTGGTCTGGAGGACAAACTCTTCTGTAATCATGTCCAGGGGTGTCATCGCCACAGCATACTCCAAGGTGTTTTCCAGTTCCCGCACATTTCCCGGCCAATCGTGAAGCATGAGCTTCTGCATGGCTTGCGGCGTAATACCTTTGACTTCTTTTTTCATCTGCTGCGAAATTATTTTTAAGAAATGGTTGGCCAAATGCGGGATATCTTCTTTGCGCTCGCGTAGAGGCGGCAGATGAATCGGAATCACGTGAAGCCGGTAATATAAATCCTCCCGAAAATTGCCTTCTTTTACCTCTGCCTGCAGGTCCTTATTGGTTGCGGTGATGATTCTGACATCGACTTGAACGGATTTTTCGCTCCCCACGGGATAAAATTCGCGCTCCTGCAACACGCGCAAAAGTTTAGCCTGAAGGGAAGGCGGCATATCGCCGATTTCATCCAAGAAGATTGTGCCTCCATCGGCCTGGCTGAGCAGTCCTTTAGTGCTTCTGTTGGCGCCGGTGAATGAACCTTTTTCATGGCCGAAGAGCTCGCTCTCGAGGAGCGTCGCCGGCAGCGCCGCACAATTGATGGCCACAAAGGGTTTGTTCCGCCGCGTGCTCGCGAGATGGATTGCCTTGGCGACTATTTCCTTGCCCGTGCCGCTCTCGCCTTGGAGAAACACAGTCGATTCGGTGCAGGCGATGCGGGAGACCACATCCAACACCTTTCGCATTCCTTCGCTTTTCGCGATAATGTTCGTAAAATCGTATCTCTCCTGCAGCAGCTCCTTGAGTCTCTGGATCTCGGAGTTCAGTCTACGGTTTTCCAAGGCCCTTTCGATCTGCAATAAGAGTTCCGGCGTATTGAATGGTTTTGTCAGGTAGCTGTAAGCACCCTTCTTCATTGCCTCCACAGCGCTTTCCACGCTTGCATGACCGGTAAGTATAATGACCGGCATCTCCGGGTTAACCGAGTGTAATTCCGTCATTAGAGAAATGCCGTTTCGGCCGGCGAGCTTCAGATCGACAATACAAAGGTCGAAGACGTCGTCCGTCGCCGCTTTGAGGGCATCCTCCTCCTTAAGTGCTGTGGCGACCTCATAGTTTGCGCCTTTCAGTTTCATGGCGACAAGCTCTATGAGATTGCTGTCGTCATCGACGACTAACAGCTTTCCCGCTGACAGGTTCTGTCCGTTTTCTTTATTCATTGTTTCCCCCCGTCGGGCCTCCAGACTGGCTAGCCGCTTATATATGGGTAGGTGTCTCCATCGCTCCCTATTCGATCTTATACTTGCTCGATCTCTATTTAATACCTCTAGCGGAATTGGCCTTGTCTTTCAATATCGTTACTTTAGGCAACTTGGTTCGCCATCTACACCTAAGAAATTCCTTTTTGACGATACTTTGTCCGAGATACCCTACTTTCTTGTCACCAAAAAGGCTCACAAGAATCCGTGAAACAATCCCACGCGAAGGAAATTGAGACGAAGAATTTGTCTTATCTCGTCGATTGTTTGCGCCAAAAAATACTCATGGTCTCCATGGTATTTCATAGTCTCTGGAATCAGCGCGAAGTGTTAATGAGCAAAAACCATGCAAACAAACCAGCAAGTAGCTCTGTAATCCGTCAGACGTCAGACTAGGCGCAGCCATTCTACGGTCGATTAATTCGGTTAATAGAATCACGTTTTGATACCACCAGTTGCTCGTGAAAAAATTCAGCAGATCGCCGATGCCGGCAGGGATCAGGGAAAGCAATTCGGATGCTCAGACTCAAAGCGCAATCGTCTCGTGCAGTGGCTCTCGAGCTTGTTCCACGATGCGCGACCTCAAGATCGCCTATTACAACTACGAGAGCGCAAACATCTCTCTGTCCGGTTTCTGACAAACACCGACCACATAAATCTACTGCTTTAATTCGATAAGACATCCATCACCCGAATCGCCGTCCGGGTTTCCCGGCCACTTCGTGTGAAAAATTCTCACAAGAGATTATCGGTCGAACAATTGTCGGAAATAAATCCTTAGAAATTAGGGGACGACGAGTCGTTCGCACAGTTGGCACATCCTTTGGTAATCGAAATCATGACGCCAAAATTAAAATATTCACAAAGGAGGTTCTATGAAAAATTTTGTTTGGCTAATTCCATTATTGTTCGGTCTGAATGTGATTCTTGCAGGCTGCGATGAGCGCAGCCGACAACCAGCAAACCAGGCAACTCCGAGTCCGTCTGCGACTCCAAGCGCAACCAAGATGAGCGACTCTGATTTGGAGAAGGCAGTTCGGGCGAAGCTCGAGAGCGACGTGGCATTAAAAGAGGCCAAACTGAATGTTGATGCCAACGCCGACAAAAACGAGGTGACGATATCCGGAACGGTACGCTCCCAAGACATGCGCAACAAGGCGGTGGACCTGGCGAAGAGTGCGCATTCCGGGCTTACCATCAACGACAAGATCGATGTCAAGCCGGCCGCCTAAGTTAGGCTAGTAATAAAAACAAAAAAGAAGGGAAGCATCATATGAATGCGGATCAGTTCAAGGGTCGGTGGGCTCAATTTAAAGGCGAGCTAAACAAACAATCCAAATTTGCGGACGATGATTTGCTGCAAATCGAAGGTGACTATCAGAAGTCCCAGCCAACCAAATATGGCGACGAGAAAGAATATGGCGACGAGAAAGAAGAGGTAAGGTACTGGGTCGACCGAAGGTTCGAACGTCTCGAGGCAGAAGCGGAGGCCGCGCGGAAAGGAAGAGTAATCTAATTGAATTCTCCCGCTTTGGGGAAGATGCGGAAGGAGGCGAATTCCGTGGAGAAGGAGAGTACTTTTCATTTTCCGATAGCGGTTGCGACCCATCAAAATGGCGTCGGTCGCAGCGACGAAGATGGAGTTGTTTGCGGGATTGTCTTGGCTGGAGGCGAGGGCAAACGCCTCCAGCCGTTTATCAAATCGTTGGGAAAAGGGACACTGCCCAAACAGTATGTCAATTTTATCGGCAGCCGTTCGATGTTGGAGCATACCTTACAGCGCGCCGAAAAACTGATTCCTTCGGAGCGCGTGCTGACCATTATCACTGAATCCCATCTAAGATATCCCGAAGTAAGGGAACAATGTTCCAGTAGACCTAAAGACACCGTTATAGTCCAACCGGAAAACAAGGAAACCGGCCCCGGGCTCATTTTTCCTTTGATGCATTTGTACAAGCGATACCCGAATTCTTTGGTTTTAGTTCTACCGTCGGACCATTTCATCTGGCAGGAAGATCGATTAATGGACCATGCACGTCTGGCGTGCCTGGCGGTCAAGCGGGATCCCTCTCGGTTGATTCTATTAGGTGTGAAACCGGACAGAGATGAGCCCGAGTACGGGTATCTCCTGCCGAATAAAAAGTTATTGGGTATCGGGCCGAACATGTCAGAGATCTCATGGTTCATAGAGAAGCCGGACCAAAAGACCGCCCGTCGCCTGATTCGAGCCGGCGGGCTGTGGAATACCATGATCATGGCCTTCAAAACCAAAACCATGTTGCATTGGATGAGCAAACTCGTCCCAATGCTTTACCGTCAGTTTCAGCAAGTCTATGAAGCGATCGGAACTCCCGGCGAAACAGACGTGGTTCGAAACATCTACCAGCGATTAAAGCCGATGAATTTCTCGAAAGAATTTCTCGAGCCGATGGTCAAAAATTATCCTTCGAGCTTAGTCGCTCTTCCTATTGACAATCTCTTGTGGAGCGACTGGGGTACGGCAAGCCGGATTATGGATGTCCTCGCAAAAATCGGCAAAGTTCCGCGCCTGGAAGGATCTCGAAGGCCCACCGATATTAAAATCGCGAGCGGCTATGATTTTCTTGAAGAACTGCCCTTCAACGGTAGAGATTTCCAAACCAGCCAAGTAGTAAGGAATTCACTGCAAAAATAACCAAAGAAAAAACGACAATAATTTTTTACCACGCGAAAGCAAAGAAAGGAGACCTTTATGGGAACAATCCTGCTGATCATTCTCGTTTTATTACTCGTCGGAGCATTGCCCACCTGGCCCTACAGCTCGGGATGGGGCTATTACCCGAGCGGCGGTCTAGGGCTTGTTTTACTAATACTCATCATATTGCTGGTTATGGGACGCATATGACGAGTTATTCTCAGCGTTAGTTACACATGTTTTAATTTTGGGAAGGAGGGAAGAATCGTATGAAAAGGTATCTCGCATTGCTGTTCCTCATCGGTCTGGGATTCAGCCAGTCAGGATGCGCGTTTCTAGGAGGAGCAGCGGCCGGAACTTTGGCAACCGGCGCCGGCTACGAAATCAACAATAAACGGCAAATGGACCAACTCGAAGACGATTACAAGAACGAAAGAATCTCGCGTCAGGAATATGAATCGCGCAAGCGTCAGATAGAGAGTGGCTCCATTATCTATTAGCAATAAGGGCAAGTAAAAAAAAGGAGGAATGAAATGAACACACGACTAAAAATATCATCGATTGTACTAGTGGCCTTACTCGTTATCAGCGGGTGCACATCCATGACGGGACAGACCGCAGGTCAGCATGTGGATGATTCAACTATCACGGCATCGGTAAAAGCCAAACTCGTGGGCGATAAGGCCGCGAATCTCACGCGTATTGAAGTCGATACCACCAACCAGGTGGTGACGCTCAACGGCGTCGTCGAATCAGCGGATCAAAAAGCCAAAGCGGAACAACTCACCCGCCAGGTCGGCGGAGTCAAAAGTGTCAAGAATAATCTCCAAATTCAGAAAAAATCGTAACCAACCGACATGAACAAGAGGATGCGAAATGACTCGAAATAATGAGGCGACAGAAATGTTTAGACACGATGAATCCTCGGCTTTGGGATATTTGTTGATCGGCATTGGAATCGGTTTGGTGGCCGGTTTGGTTTTCGCTCCCCGCTCTGGGGAAGAGATGCGAGAGGAGATTCGCCGCCGCACCCATGAAGGAGTGGATTATCTGAACCAGCAGGCAGAAAAGCTTCGAGAGGGCGCCGAAAAGGTTGTAAGTAAGGGTAAGGAATGGATCGGCACACAAAGCGAGAGTATCCAGTCTGCCGCCGAGACCAGGAAACCTTCCCATGAGCAAATTTAAGCGTGGC
>JAHKKJ010000299.1 GCA_020027655.1 Deltaproteobacteria bacterium
AGACTAGCTGATTTTCGTTTCAAGACAATCTCGTCGAGAATCTGTAGCCCGTCTTTGTAGAGCTTGTGGTTTTGTTCCACGGTATTGAGCTGAACCCGGGAAGTTCCCAATAAACTCTGGAGTTCCTTCATGCGCGGATAGATCGGGTCAACCCTTGGATGGGCCACGACGCGGCCTTCCACCGGCAGCAGATCCGTCGAAGATTTGATGACGTCTACCATGTGGCGACCTGCGTTGGCTTCGGCAATGACCCGCTGGATCACTTGGCGTGTCTTAGATCGCCAAACCTGTGCGTTGATGAACGGGTAGTTCTTCTTGAAGGCTTGAATGTAACGGGTGGCGTTCTCGAGGCCGGAATTTGTATACCAGATCATCTCGCCTTCGCTCTTGGCGCCTTCGATAAGCTTCTTCTCGCGTTCAGTTGGTGAAAGCTTCTCGAGTTTTTTCCATATCTCCTCAGGAGACTTGGCTGTGGCGCCGAAACTCGGTCCTGCCGTTACGACGATGAAGATGAACAAAGAGAAAAAAGTAGTTATTGAACCTCTCAGGGATGATAGAAAAGCCTTGTCTTGAGCCGAAGCGCGATCATAACCTCCTTCTCCCTTGAGAGGCTGTGTCGCAATTCGATCGGAGCCCTTCGACAAGCTCAGGGCGAACGGGTAAGTACTTGAATTTGCCATCGAGCAATACCGTTCGTGGTGAGGCTCTCGAACCATGAACGGTATTGCGTCACAGCCTCTGACAGGAGAAGGTCGGGATGAGGGTAAAAGACTGAGAACTGTGGACGCCGAATGATTCACCCTCGCCTCTGTCCTCATCAAAAACCTCTTTCGGTTGCGACTTGGAAAAATGTTTTCTTACTCATCCTACCACCCGCGGTGAATGTATTGCAGCCAAAGAAGCACTGTCAAGGGTGAACACGGCCCGGTCTTCGAGCGAATTGACGAACGGAATATGGCCGGATATACGGGAGTCGTGAATTCGCATAACCCCCTCACTTCCTCTCCCCCGCTGTCGGGGGAGAGGAAAAAGAAAGGAGGCTTTCAAAAAAACTCCGCTTCTCCTAATAAGAGGACCCACGATTACTGGTGGCTGATTTTAACGGCTGTGGTGCAAGTGATGTCAATCCCCATTCGGGGGAATTTTGGGTGACCCGATTGGGTTTGTGGAGGTGCCATTGAGGGAATTGCGCGGAATAGAGAATTCCGCGTTTGATCTACTTTGGCATAAACACCAGGAAATACTGGTACGGCAGGAAGGTGTGCTCTTTCGTTAGCCGAAATCCGTTAGTCTCCATCTGTTTGATCAGATCCTCGCGGGCGATTTTCATTTGCATCGGCGGGCCAACGGGAAGGTCTTTTTTGTGAAAGTCGATCATGACAATCTCGCCGCCGGCTTTCAGCATCTTTTTCATGAGCGAGAGATACTTGGTTTGATTATCGATGTGGTGCCAGGAGTCGCTGAAGAAGAAGCGATTGACGGACGCGTCCGGAAGCAGCGGATCGTCGGGGTCGGCGAGAATTGACACGACATTGGTCGCTTTCAATTCGCGGATACGTCGGTTGATGTGCAGGATCATGTCCGGACTCACATCGACCGCGTAGACTTTTCCTCTGTCGCCGATGTGATGGGCCAAGCGGAAAGTGAAATAGCCTGAGCCGGCGCCGATATCGGCAATGACTTCGCCCGGTTTTAGACCAAAAGCCATCATAACTTCCTGCGGTTTCTGATACGCATCACGTTTCGGGTCTTCCAGCGCGCCGATGTAGGATTTTGGATCGTTATGGAGGCGATGCATCTGTTGTTCATCGCGCTTGACGGCATCCTGCGCTGAAATCGTCGCTGGAATAAGAAGGAGACTAAATAAAATCGGAATGAACTTCATATTTACCTCGTGGTGATTGGTATTTAACGCGGACTCGCCATTGAGTCCTACTTGTAAGCTATCATACTATCTACGGCTCACGAAATTCTGTGTAGGAACGACCTAAATAAGTTGCCTGGGTCTCAATTTCCCTGTAATGGTAGTCGCCATGGCACAACAGGAACTTAAACGACAAATAGGTTTGTTCGACGCGGTGATGCTGATTTCTGGCGACATGATCGGCATCGGTATCTTCGTCACCACCGGAGTTATCGCCGAGACGCTCCCCACACCGGGAGGAGTACTTCTGGTTTGGGTTCTCGGCGGGCTTTTGGCTCTCACAGGGGCGCTGAGTTGTGCTGAGCTTTCGGCTAGTTTGCCCTACGCGGGCGGAGACTACATTTACATCAGAGAAGCCTATGGCAAACTGGTTGGCTTTCTTTCCGGATGGTCATCGTTTTTAGTGACCTTTTCGGGCGCCATTGCGTTTCTCGCCGTCGGCTTTAGCGGCTTTATGTCTTTTTTCTTCCCGATCCTCGGATCAAAGGAGGCGATTTTTTCCCTTGCAGTTCCGGGCTTTCCCATCAACGTTACGGTCGGCACGCTATTCTCGATGATTGTCGTGCTATTGATTTCGGGCCTCCATTGTTTGGGGGTGCGCCTGGGCACGGCAACTCAAAATATTCTGACCACTTTGAAAATCGGCTCCCTCCTGGGAATAATCCTCTTGGGACTTTTGTTTGGCAAAGGCGACACGGCGCATTTCAGTCCTTTATTCGATTGGGAAAAGATCGGGAACTTCAGTGTTTTTGCCGCGGCTTTCATACCGGCGATTTTCGCTTATTCGGGTTGGAATGCGGTGATCTATATCGCCGGCGAAGTCAAAGATCCGGAGCGGAATCTGCCCCGCGCTTTGTTATGGGCAAATCTCATAGTGATCGCGCTCTACCTAGCGGTCAATGTCGTTTATATTTACGGCGTGCCTGTGACCGAGATGAAAGGCGCGCTTAGAGTGTCCGAGGTGGCGACGACGGCTCTGTTCGGCTACCAGACATCGGCATGGATCACGGCACTTATCACCGTATCGATCCTCGGTGCTCTGAATGTCGTGACCATGATCGGACCGCGGATTTATTATGCGATGGCCCGGGATGGGCTTTTCTTCAAGCGTCTCACCCGTGTCCATCCAACGTTCGGCACGCCGGCCAGCGCGATCATTCTCCAGGCGATCTGGGCGTGCCTGCTGATTCTAACCGGGACCTTCGGCACGCTGTTCACCTATGTCAGCGTTATCATCACGCTCTTCTCCGCGCTCACAGTCGGATCGGTCATTGTGCTGCGATGGAAAAGACCGGAACTCAAGCGGCCCTACAAACTCTGGGGCTATCCGATCGTTCCCATCCTGTTCATCCTCGCTCATCTGGGGATTGTTTGGGGTTCCCTCGTGGAGAACCCCTGGGACTCCTTGAGAGGAGTCATCATTGTTAGCCTCGGCATCCCCGCTTACCTTATCTGGCAGAATCGGCTAAGAAGTAACTGACGGACCGTTATTCAATTTGGGAGAGCCTCGCAGCATGGCGGTCAGAATTACGCGGGTCTATACCCGCACGGGCGACAAAGGCGAGACCGGCCTGGTCGGCGGCAAGCGCGTTCCTAAAGACTCGCCGCGCATCGAAGCTTATGGGACCATCGATGAGTTGAACTCCATCGTCGGACTGGCCCGAGTGTTCAACGAAGAAAAACTTAGTGAGGGCGAAGCTTATCGATTCCTAGACTCTGTATTGCGGCAGATCGAGGATGAACTCTTTGACCTGGGGAGTGAGCTCGCGACACCGCCGGATTTTTTCAAGGAGGGTATGTACCGGGTCGGCGAGCGCGAAGTAAAAAAGCTCGAGCAGCTCATGGATGAGTGCCAGAAAGAGTTGGAACCGCTCAAGTCTTTCGTTCTCCCCGGCGGAGGCAGAATTGGTGCTTATTTGCATCAATGCCGCACCGTTTGCCGCAGAGCGGAGCGGGAGATTCTTCGGCTTTCCCGCGTCGAAGAATTGAACGAATGGTCGTTGAAGTACGTAAATCGGCTTAGCGACCTCTTCTTTGTTTTGTCGCGCTGGATCAGCAAGCAGACCGGCGAAGCAGAATATCTTTGGCAACGGGGACTGGCGGAGAAGCCGAAACAGAAAAAATAGAGACAGGGAGACGGGGAGACAAGGAGACAGGGAGATGGGTCTTTTGGAAGGGAAGAAGGCGGTTATCTTCGGCGTAGCGAATGACCGCAGCATCGCCTGGGCGATTTCCGAGGCGTTCCACGCTGAAGGGGCTGAGCTGGCGTTTACCTACGCAGGGGAAGTTTTGGAAAAACGAGTGAGACCTCTCGCGGAGGGTATCGGAGCAAGAATCATTCTCCCTTGTGATGTCACCAAAGACGAAGAAATCGAAAAGGTCTTCGGCACACTGAAGCAGGAGTGGGGTTCGCTGGACATTTTGATTCATGCAATTGCCTTTGCGAATAAAGAAGATCTATCCAATCCCTATGTCCAAACGAGCCGGCAGGGCTTCCACTTGGCCATGGACGTGAGTGCTTATTCTTTTATCGCGCTAGCACGTCACGCTGCGCCGCTGATGGAGGATCGTAAAGGGTCTATTCTTACCATGACCTACATGGGGTCGGAGAAAGTAATTCCCAATTACAATGTCATGGGCGTCGCAAAGGCCGCGTTGGAAGCGAGTGTGCGTTATCTCGCGCACGATCTGGGCCCCAAAGGTATTCGCGTCAACGCTATCTCTGCTGGTCCCATCAGGACGCTGGCCTCGGCAGGGATATCCGGCTTCAAGGATATGCTCCATTACGTCAGCGAACGGGCGCCGCTCAAAAGAAATATCGACGCCGAAGAAGTCGGCAAAACCGCGCTTTATCTGTGCAGCGACTGGGGCAGCGCCGTCACCGGCGAAGTGATCCACGTGGATGCGGGTTACAATATTATGGGAATGTAGCGCGTAGCGCGGTTTCGAGTTTCGAGTCTAGAGTCTCGAGTTAACACGGAACACGGAACCCGAAACGCGAGACTCGAAACGGTTTAGGAGGGCTTCATATGGCAGTCAAAGAAGTGACCCCACAGCAGGCGCATGATACGCTGCAGTCTGATGTGGGAGCCGTTTATATTGACGTCCGCACCGAGCGTGAGTTCGCGGCCGGGCATCCTCAGGGCGCGGTGAACATTCCCGTCGCCTTTCCCGATCCGGCGCGCGGCATGGTGATGAACGCCGACTTTGTGAAGGTTGTGGAAGGCAATTTTCCCAAGGACAAAAAGATCATCGTTGGTTGTCAAGCCGGACCGCGGTCCAACGCAGCGGCGGGATTGCTGCAACAGGCGGGTTATCAAGACGTTTCAAACATGCTCGGCGGTTTCGGCGGCATGCGCGATCCGATGGGCAATGTGATCGCGCCGGGCTGGTCGAGCTTGAATCTGCCCGTCGGTCAGGATAACGGCGAAGGCGTGAGCTACCAGTCACTTTCAGCGAAGGTTCGCTGAAAGTGAATTGCAGATCTCAGATTTCAAATTGCAGAAGTATGAACGACCGCCTCTACTTCAAACAGATCGAAATGGGGCCGATGCAGAACTTTGTTTATCTCATTGGCTCGGTGGAATCACGCAAGGTTGCCGTGGTGGATGCCGCCTGGGAAATTGATAAGATCCTTCGCCTTGCGGCTGAGGATGACATGGAGATCACTCATGCCTTCGTGACGCACACGCACCCGGATCACGTGGGCGGACGGTTCGCGGGAGTCGAAATAGAAGGCGTGACGGAGCTTCTCGGCAAGTGCAAAGCCAAGGTCGTGGTGCATAAGGCCGAAGCGGAGTTTCTCAAG
>JAHKKJ010000028.1 GCA_020027655.1 Deltaproteobacteria bacterium
GGCCACCGTCGTGACAGTGAGTACCTGCTAACGGCTTCAGGGATCTATGATGTCATCAATGAACACAGAGTCCGGTATGTGGACCTTAATACAGATGATGTGCGTCGCACGAAACTGCGTAGTAGTTTTACCAACCTAAGGGAATTGTATCTTCCCGAAACGTTGTTCAATGCCGATCTTTTGGTTTCGATGCCGAAGTTAAAAACCCATCACTGGGCCGGTGTTACTCTTTCCTTAAAAAACATGTTCGGCGTTGTTCCCGGGTCGGTCTATGGTTGGCCAAAGAATGCACTCCATTGGGCAGGTATTCACGGAAGCATCTTAGACATTAATAGCTCACTGCCAATTCCGCAATTTGCTATTGTAGATGGGGTTGTTGGAATGGAGGGCAATGGGCCACTCCAAGGGCAAGCTAAACAGAGCGGCGTCCTGATTTTAGGTGATGATTTGGTCGCTGTGGATGCCATAGCGGCGAGACTCATGACGATCGAGCCGAGAAAAATCGAGTATCTTGAGATAGCCGACCGCTTTCTAGGAAATATCTCCCACGAGAGAATCGAACTAGTGGGCGAACGATTGGAGCCTTTTCAGCAGAACTACCGGGTTATCGAGAATTTTCAGGAGCTTAAGGTACTGACAGGATAGGGGTTAAAGTAAAGATAACTGAAGAGCATGAAAAGAAAAGAGCCGGACTTTTGTCCGGCTCTTTCTTTTTGGGCATTTACTCTGAAGAAAGACTAGCTAGCTGGCCTGGTCGTCGGACGGTATCATCAGTTTTTGCCCGATGTAGATGTAGTTTGGGTTTTTCAGAGTATCTTTGTTTGCTTCGTAGATTCTTTCCCACTTGGACATCGAGTTGTAGAAGCGTTCGGCTAGCTTGCTGAGAGTATCGCCTGCCTTTACCGTATACTCTTGAGCTGCAGATCTTGTTGTCTTGGCAGTGACATTGGTGGCTGCCGGCTTTTCTGTCGAGGCAGGAATTTGTTTGGCGACCGGTTTGGCTCTTTCTTCCGCTGTGACGGCCTTGACCTTGGTCTCGGTCGGAGCGGCTTTTTCTTTGGCTATCTCCGGGGCGGGCAGGGGTTCAGCGCGTGACGGTGCCGCCTTTGCTACCGCACTGGACTTGTACAACCGATCGATGTACCCCGAGCTATCTAACTCTTTGATGAAAGTAAGATCTACGAATTGTTCAGGCTTCGCTGATCGCGCATTTGCGTCTTTGGCCCCTAGCTCCCGCAAAATGATATCGATACCTTTGAGTGTCGGGTAAGGTTTCTCTGGGATCAAAGCCTGAACGATGGATTCGTAGGCTTCCTCAAGAGCATCCGCGTCATCAGTCTTGAGATATTTTGCGAGAATAGTCAGAGATTCTTTTCGGTGTGTTTTCATGTAATGAATCGCTTCGACGAAACCACGCAAAATATTACGTACTAGGTCGGGCTGCGTCTTAATAAGATTTCGGGTTACGGCGAGTCCGGTATGTTGATACTCCAGTCCAAGCATTTGCAGATCGGCTAAGGTGTTGAATCCCATTTTTTTGGCTTTAGCGGTAAGAGGTACAGCGATCATTACGCCGTGAATTTTTCCTGTTTCCATGGCTGAAAATCGAGCCGGTTGGCTCCCGATTTGAAGGATCGACACATCCTTATCCGGTATCAGACCATACTTTTCCAAGGCATACCGAGTTGCGAAGTCGGAGGACGAACCAACCCGGCTGACAGCCACGGTTTTCCCCTTAAGCTGATCAGGACGAGTGATGTCCCGGGCCACGATGAGCTTGTAATCCATCGTGTTCAGGAACCCTCCAATCATCACGACGCCAGATCCTTGGAGACTGCTCTGTATAACGGACGTTCCTGCCACCTGAGCGGCTGCAACGTCCCCGGAGATCAGTGTCTGCACAGTCCGGCTTCCCGCCTCGATGAAGATAAGTTGAACATCGAGACCATACTTTTTGAACAAACCTTGTTCGTAGGCGACCCAGGCCGGCGCCTGACTCGTAGAGATACCACTGTACGCGATCGCGATTTTCTTTAGCGGTTGGGAGGCGGGATTTTCCGCAGCGACCGAATTGCGAGACGCTGCCACCAAGAGCACGAAAGAAAAAAAGAACGACAAGATCAAAAGGTCGGTTTTCTTCTGTGAAGTTCTCTCCATTTTCTCTCCTTCAAAGAGCGGTTTGTTAGCGGTTTGCACCTTGTTTTATTCTGACCATCGAGGCTACCAAGACTGGTGCGTACCTTATCATTGTTAATCTCTCTGTTTCAAACCAAGAATAGTTCATCAAGGGCGATTGAGACGAACCATCGCTGCTTTCAGGCTGGCCCTCATTCGTTCGAGGGAACGTGCGAGTTCGCCAATCTCATCGTTGGATTGAAAGGAGACGGGAGTATCCAACTGCCCGCGGCTTATATCGTCGGCTATCGACCTCAGTTCTAATAGGGGACGAATTGTTTTGCTCGCGATCATGGTCGAAATAGCTATGCCGACAGCCAGGCAAAGCGCGATCAGGCCAACCATGGTCAGCAGAGTGCCGCGGACATCTTGCTGGACCGTCTCGGACCAAAGCCCCACGTGAACGGCTCCTAATTGGCCATCAAGCAGGGGAACCCGGGTCTCGTAAACTGACTGGCCGCGCACGTACGTTGTTCGCGTTTTTTGTGTACGCTGATCTGCCGTAGAGATAGATTCCTTTAATTCTGCGGGAAACGGCTGAAGACTGGTGGCGATAATCTCGCCTTTGGGATCTTGGATGTATGCATAAGCGACTCCGTCCAGACGACCATATTTGGCAATAAGTGCGTCCAGTTCCAGAGCGTTCTTTCGTGACACATAACCGGCCGCGACATCACTTAGGTTCGCGGCAATGGCCGCTGAGCGTAGATCGACCTGCCTTTGCAAAGCGTTTCCGGTCAGATAATACACGATCCCTATGACGCAGATACCCAAGAGCAGGATAAGTCCACCGAAGGCGGTAACAAACTTCCATCTGAGACTGCTCCTCTGCCAGGCTGGCGTTGCGGTGGCGGCTATTTTTGAGTTTTCCAAAGAGAGGGATTCCTGTGGCATGCCTCCTCCTGTAAACAGGTTAGAATCTTTTGAAATTTGAAATTTCTTGAAGCATGGATTCTTCAACCTTCTGCCTCAGCTTCCCGTCGGAAATTTCTTTGCTGATTAGCCCGATTAAATCGTCCAGCTTGGCTTCGGGAAAATTGTCCTGGGATTCTCCCAGGGTATCGATTTGATCTCGAAGCACCAGCGGGGCCATGGGACCCATGGCCTCTGTGAGGATGCTTGTGAGCCGATCAAAGAGAGGAGGAGGCACGGTGTCGGTCCTGGCCCTAGAAGATGGGTTGACAATTTCCACCAAACCAGACTTGTGGAGATTGAAAATAACTTTTGCCGTATAGGCGAACGGTATACGTAGGATCTCGGCTATCTCCTGCACGGTTCGCGAGCCATCGATTTTACTCAGCACTCGCCACCCCACATAGGGTACGGTGATGGGTCCACTTTGGGCCTCGCCAGGATCGGCAATCCGAAAGACAGCCTTTCCTGAGGGGATAACTTCCAATATGGTCTCCCACTCTCGACTCATTGCCTTTACTTCGTCGAGAATTTCCGCTGAGGTCTTTTTGATCGTCGTTGTCTGGGGAGTCCCGTTTGGCATCAAATTGAAGACCCCTTCACCCCACGTCACCGGATAGAGCAACGCTTTTTCTCCCTCGCCAATAGGGCAAGTAGCATGGATAATGTTACCGTCGGAAATATATACTTCGACTGTCTCTTTGCCGCGGGAGAGTTTTAGGACGCCTGACTTTTTTCCGCCGGTGGCGAGAAGAAGAATGTCGTTAAGACTAATTTGCGCTAGATTCCCTTGCATATTGATAACTCACTAAGAAACAATAAACCGTTCATTACCGATCTTCCAGAGATCGGCGCGAGTTCGTACCACTGGACGCCTTCTTGATGTGGTCAACCATATCGTCGTGACCATTGAGCGCGGTCTTGAGGGTCTTGATAACCGCAAGACTCTTGCTGATTCCGACCATTTGCTCCAGGGTCGATTTGATCTGGCTCTGCAACAAGTCGACTTCCTCCGAAGAAATGCTCTGAAGTTGGGATTGGAGCTCATCATAGAGTCGGGTAATGCTATCGATCTGTCCTAAGGACTCCGTTTTTTGAGTGATTTCCTCATAGAGCCGGGAGATGTCCTCGGTTAGATTTTGCAATTCATTTTTCATAGATTTGACCAGCCTTCTTTATTTTGTTGTTTTCTTTGTAACTTTGTTTGCAACATTCTGCGATGCACCCGCTTCAACCGATTTGGGGAGGTCACCATTGGAAACGGAGGGTGGCGAAAGAGTTTCACCACTGTTGGTTTCGGCGCTCGGCGCGGTCTCTTTTGGTGCCGTTTCTGAGGAGCTCCGGGATTGCGACGTCGAAGGGGCACTTGCTGGCGCGGCAGGCTTAGGTTTGGGGGAGGAGAAGAAATAGAAGCCCGAAAAAATCAAAGTCAGCACTAAGAATGCAGCCACCACACCCGTCTTTAGCTTGAGCGGTGTTTGCCTAGAATAAAGATCGTACTCCCCGTAGTCCTTGATGAGCTTTTTGAGTTTTCGATCAATCTCTCCATCTTTTCGTGGCGAGGGAAGGTTAGGTTGAGTCGGGGGAATTACCGGCCCGGATGCCTTAACTCGCAGCGTAGCCGGCGTGGGTTCGGGTTTGGGCTTTTTCTTGGCTTCAGGCTTTGGGGTTGAACTCGGCAAGATAGTGAACTCGCCGTAATCCTTTATGAGATCATCTAAAAGACGCTGATCAAAGTCCGCTTCTTCGGAGGCCGCCATTTGCGTTTGAACGGCAGCTATTGCGGGGTCTGCTTCGTAAATAGCCTGACTCGGTAGTGGCTCGTCGCGCGTGTCAGCAAATTCAGCGATTATTTCCAGTGGCTCTATCGATGTCGTGCTCTCGTCAAAAATGGCGTTGCCCGGTTCGTTTGAGAATGGCTCATTGGATTCAAAGTCTATTTCTATCGTAGGCGGATGAAGAGTCGCCTCGGTTTTTTCTAGATCTTCGCTCGTAACATCGACAGGAGTTTCGTTCGCTGAGATCTCTGGTAACTCGTGCTCGATTGCCGGCAAGTCTGTTGCAAGCTGTTGCTCGTTCGTTGACGGAGTGGGGACGGTCTCAACAGGTTTTGAAAAAACCGGCTCAAAGTCCATTCTTGCCCGAGCCGTATGGAGAACCGCTTCAGATTCGTCCGGGACCTCACTTACGGCGACGACAGTAGGTTCGCTCGCTGAGATCTCTGGTAACTCTTGCTCGATTGCTAGAAAATCTCTTCCAAGCTCTTGCTCGTTCTTTGGCGAGGCTGGGATGACCTCAACGGGCTTTGGAAGCGGAGGAGTCTTGCCCTCCGCATCGGCAGACGCTGATACTCCCGAGCCGCTCTTGGCTTCTTTGAGCAATTTAATGACGCGTTGGAATTTCAAGAGGGTCCCGACCCGGGCTATAGACTCGACCGTTATGGGTTCGACCAGCGTGGCCAACCTGCTCCGCTCCAAACTCTCCGCTTCTGCCTGCTGCACTGCCTTTTGTAATCGGCTCATTCGCTGTTTCATTTCGGCCAGTGCGCGGACAGTTCGCTGCAACTCGCTCAGCTGCAGAGACATTGTTCGTAACCTTTGATCCACCTCCGACACTTGTTCAAGGGTAAAACCCTGCACGCGTTCGCGGAGGCCTTCGATCGAGGTGACCACCTTGTCAAATGACGGCGCGCTCGGCGGGCGCTGTGATAGGGGCTCGGTGTCCAGCGGACTATTTTCTTTTTGGGCCGTTAGCATAACGCTAAATTCTTATTTCGGAAGACTGGTACTTGCCCAGAACGGGTGTGCACTCTAAAGTAAATAAGCTGCAAGAGCAAAATAGTTGCCAGTGCAATTGTGTGGAAAAGGTTCGTAATTTCAGCAACCTAGGGACAGGGTTTTCCTCAAATTGCTAGATTGTTCCCACAATTCTGTTCATCTTGAACAAAATTGTACGTAAAGGCTTATTTGGCAGACCTGTAAGTGGCAAAATCTGTTAGAGACTGCAACAAGGATCAACGTGGACCTAGGGTCAGTAGCCTACGTCGTGCATCCAAAGAAACATGAAAGTGTTTAAGAAAATCCATGCCAAGTAATCCTTCCACTCGCGGGTCCGGGGAAAAATCATGAATAGAGACGACCAGATCATTGACCTCGGCCTCACCTACCCGGAGGGAGACCAGGCGGGCTGCTGGCACCGTAATAATGCCTCCGACCGTGACGCCCCGTCTTGATCCAAGTGGACTCAGACTTAGGTTATTGGCGATCCGACGGGACACCAATGTCGAAGACGCCCCTGTATCTAATTGCAAGTAAGCTTTAAGGGCACGGTTGAAAGTAACGGGAACAATTACCCACGAGCCGTTCATTTCCACCGGTACAGTAATTGTGTTCGGCGTCCGGGCGCCCGAGGGCGAGGCGTCGAGAGATACAGGCAAGGAGGGTTCGACGGGCAAAGATTTAAAAAACTTTTCGAGCTTTTTTGATTCGTCAGTATCGCTTTGCCTAATCCATCCAATCACATCGTTCTTGGCTTTAACCAAGTACCACCTCGCACCTTCCCCAACCAAAGTATCTGCCAAAGGCGAGATTTCGTCCCCGGGCTTTAGGGTCGCGACTATGGCTGAAGACTCGTCGGGAGCCGCGAACAGTTGTGTTTCAGCCCCGGTGAAGAGGGAACGGTGGACGGTAGCAGCCTGCGAATGTATACAAACAGCGAAGAGTAGGAAAGCAGTAAAAATCAGGGCCGTTTTGAGCTTCGTAAAAAGTCGCCTCCGAAGAATGCGTGTTGACCAGACCGAGCAAAGTTTAATGTGGCTCGGACCGCCCGACATCAGCTTGAGAGAGGGAGAACTTTTCGATTTTCCGGTACAGTGTCCGCGTCGATATGCCGAGCGCTTCCGCGGCCTTTGCCTTGTTGCCGTTGGTTTGACGCAGTGCCTCCTCGATGAGATTTTTCTCACCCTCTTCGATGTTCCGGATTGCTCTTGTCCCAATTTCCTCGCGGTGCCCGGTGGCATAGTTCTGCAAGTTCATCGGGAGATCGCTCAGCGTGATGTAATCACCGTCCGAAACCATCACCGCACTTTCAACAACGCTTCGAAGCTCGCGAATGTTTCCGGGCCAAGGATAATCCAGGAAGAGGGCCTTGGCGGAACTGCTGACTTTCTTTAACGGCTTGCGAAACTGGCTGCAGGCTTGGTAGACAAAATTGGCTACGAGTAGAATGATATCCTCTCGTCTGTCGTGTAAAGGCGGGAGAATGATTCGAGCGCTGTTGAGACGAAAATACAGGTCCTTTCTGAAGCCATTATTCTGAATGGCCGCATCAAGTTCTTTGTTGGTCGCTGCGATGATTCGAACGTCGCTGGTCTTGGGTGTGGACTCGCCTACCTTGTAGAATTCGCGAGTTTCGAGAAAACGTAAAAGTTTAAGTTGGATAGCTGGGGCAAGATCGCCTATTTCGTCAAGAAATAGCGTTCCCCCTTCGGCGGCTTCAATGAAGCCTTTCTTATTGCGATCCGCTCCGGTAAACGCGCCCTTCACATACCCAAAAAGCTCGCTTTCAACGAGCGTCTCTGGGATTGCTGTCATATTGCAACCGACGAAGGGTTTATCAGCGCGTGGTCCCAGAGAATGGATGTATTGGGCCATCACTTCTTTCCCGGTTCCTGTTTCCCCTGTGACGAGAACCGTGATGTCGTGCATGGCATAACGATTTGCGAGGTTCAGGACTTCGTGGAATTGCGGCGTTTCCCCAATCATCAGAGGTGTTTTGACGGAATGGGGAGGTTTGGCATCGCCGGCGGAATCGACAGGATGACCGAGCAGGTTAAAGAGAGGACGGGCGTGTTTGGGATGAAAACAAAAGAGCGTTATTTCCGATGGCGTGGTACGTATCCGATCGAGAAAACCGCCCCAGCTCGCGCCCTGGCAGAGCGCAACATCGATGAAAACAAACTTGATTTGGTCGGCGGGAAAGGCCGAAAACACCGGTTCTGCTTCATCGACAGTTCGGCTCAAATGAACAGAAAAATCTCGCGCCTCCAGCTGCTTGGCAATCGGAGATGGAGGAGATTCTATAGACTGAATGATCAGTGCGAGGGACTTTGGCATCCAAAAATCACCCTCGTCATTGCGAGCCGGGGAGAATAACCATGTTCTCTAGAGAATCATCCAGCAATTGTCTGGTAATCCGGGGAGGCGTGCCAAGAAAATTACAAGCTGCAATCACGTGCTCCGCGATAAACTTCGGATGGAATCCGGCGAATGGAACCTTGTGTTTGAGGTAAAACGAGTTGAGAAGATACGCCATGATATCTTCAGAGAATGCCAGGCCGTAGGATTCGCAAATCCGACTAAAGATCTCTCTATATTCATCCGCTGTTGGTGGATTAATCTTTAATTTGTAATGGACGCGCCGCAATTGAGCGGGATCCATCAGTTCTTCGGGCGGAAAGTTGGTTGCAAAAATGACCAATTGGTCGAAGAGCAGCGCAAATTTTTTCCCCGTGTGAAGCGTGAGGTAGTCAATTTTTCGCTCCAAAGGGAAAATCCAGCGGTTTAGCAGCTCATGAGGCCGTACCCGCTGGCGCCCAAAATCGTCGATGACAAATATGCCGCCAATGGCCTTCATCTGTAACGGAGCTTCGTAATACTTCGAATGGATATCGAAATCCAAATCGAGCATTTCAAGGGTCAGTTCGCCGCCAGAAATGATGTAAGGCCTGCGACAACGAACCCAACGCGGATCGAATTCCATTTGGGGCAGGAACATCGGATGACTGTTCCCGTTGGCACCGTTGGTATTGGTTGCTAGGGTCACATGGACCGAAGGATCGAAGATCTTGATGATCTGCCCGTCCGCTTCGATGCAGTAGGGCACATACACCGGTTGTTCGAAGGCTGAGACCAGAGCTTCAGCAATGGAGGTCTTTCCATTTCCCGCGGCTCCGTAGACGAGGATTGCTCTCCCTGAGTTCGACGCTGGACCGAGTTGTCTAATGATATCCTCAGAGAGCACCAAATGAGAAAGCGCCTTTTTCAGCTTTTCCATGTTGATGATTTCGTTGGTGATCGTCTGTTTTTGTACTTGTATCTGATAGGTGTCGAGTGGCACCGGCACGGGACCGATATACTCACAGCGCCTGAGTGCTTCGCTTGCCCGTTCCTTGCCAGCGCTGGTGAGAGCGTAGCGCATGATATTTTGGCTCTTCTCGGATGGGCCGCGAATTTCGACGAGCGCCTCTTTCTTGGCGAAGTCCAGCAAAGATTCGATAACACCTCGCGTCAACTTAATCTGCTCCGATATTTCCGGAATTGTCTGCAAGGCGGAGATGTACATGATCCGCAGAACGGAATTGAGAAGAAAATTGGTTTCTAATCCGGTCTCCTCGATTGTCTTGGGGACCGGGGGAGGCTCTTGTAGAATGGCCTCGAGTTTTTCACGGCTGATGTAGCCGAGTGCGATTAAGTTATCCCCTATGCGCCCCCCGGCGATCTTCTGTTGATGGAGAACCTTTTTTAGTTGGTCCTCATTAATGAAATTCTTTGCTAATAAGAGTTCGCCGATAGCCATCTTTTAAGCCCCTTGCCAGAAAAAAGATTGTTTTTACCCGGCGCAGCGATTATCATTCTTGGTATGCGCCGCAAAAAACCGGTTCATTATAGGTTACCTGGGAATACTGTCAAGCAAAGTATCTTGAACCGTTGGATTGGAAGGCTGGCATGATCGTACGACAGCAGTACCTCCATACCGTAATTATTGCGATCGCCACAGTATTGGCCGGTTGCTCGACTGTGGAAGAAAACCCTAAGAAAAACGTGCAGTTGGGGCTCATAACTACCCCACCGACGTACTACACTACCCAAAAGGCCAGGTACCTAGGTGAAAAATACAAAAACAACCTTGATCGTTTAGTAGAACGAATAGTTAGCAACCCAAAAACCGCAAACCTCCAGTTTGCCAATAACATTGCGTCTGTCGGTGGAATCGGATTCTTTACCCATTCCGCGGCCAGCTCAGTCGACGAGCGATTTCTGGAAATCATCATGGGGGTGCCAGAGACCTTCGACTCCAAACTGGACCATAACGCAAAAGTCCAGCGGGTCTTTTCGCTGTACGGGGCGGAATTGCTATCAATCCTTGCGAGCGATTCGGATATCTACGAAGAGAAGCAAGTGAATGGATATGGACTAAACCTATCGTGGAGAAATCTGGTTCTGGATATCGCCGGACCTCGAATCTCATTGGAACGATCTACTCTGTATTTTCCCAAAGCCAGAGTTCGAAGCTTTTTGCGCGGAGACTTAAGTCAAAATGCTTTTCTAAGCGAAGCTGTGATCTTCGCAGTCGTAGACGATGGGCCAATGAAGCTGGTTTCTTATCGGCCGCAAGAATTGAAACCGGATTCGCGAAGGCCAATCCAGGAGGAACTTTTGATCGCCGGGCGAATCCCAGCGAAACCGGAGGAGCAATCGGAGAAAGCCGCCCCTTTCGCACCCGTCGCCAAGCGATCCATTACGAGCGAGGAACGGGGAAAGAGTTCTGCTCAATTGTCGCCTCTACCGAACGATAAACCCAATGAGCCCAAAGCTCCGCCCGCGCTGACGGAGAAACGCGAAGATTGGAACGAGGCGGGCCCTAGAGCTGACAAACCGAGTGAAGTTCCTGTTGTTTCTTCTGTTCCGATCGAAGCGTTGACAAAAGAATTATCTGCCGTTCAGATCAAGGAAGACGTTGTGGTGGGGAAGCAAGAATCTGCCGACAGCGCTCCCTTAGTGAGTCTAGAACAGAACAGCACCGAACTACAAAATGTTCCGCCCAAAGTTGATCTGGCGTCGCTGCCAGTAGCCCCCGCACTTGCTCCGATCACGGACGCACCCAAAGTTGAAGTGTCATTGAAGGAGCAAGCGCTGTCGGAGAGCAAGCAGGCTAAGGCGGTAACAGGAGAACAGGCTGCTCCATTGCCCTCGCCGAAGGTCTTACAAGGATTCGTCATTCAGCTGGCGTTTGGCGAGACGAGTGACGCGCGGCATTGGGCTGAAACTCTGGAACGACGCGGGTTTACGGTTTCCCTAACCGAGGCGGGTGGTAGCGGATCGGTGCGCGTCCGAATCGGGAACTTCGCGGGTCGCGAAGAAGCCGAGCGGCAACTCCAAGCCCTTCGTCAAGATGGCCTCAAAGGAATTGTTCTCAATCTCCCGCAGGCCTATCGACCGGAGGTTCATCCGGCGGTTGCGGAGGAGAGTGGAAAAGCCATTTCTGCGGTTCAGTAGTTCCAGTGCACTTCAGTCGAGTTTGCGACCCGACGTAGCGGAAATTTTATTTCCCTCCGTGAGTTTTCGCTTCAGGATTTCGTTAGCCTTTTGCGGGTTGACCTTGCCCTGAGTCGCCTTCATGATTTGACCGACGAGAAAGCCAAATATTTTCTGGTTTCCTGCCTGATAGTCGGCAACCTGCTTCCGATGAGCTATCAAGACCTGATCGATCGCTTTCTCTATACTTTCCGGGTCAGAAACCTGCTCGAGCCCTTTTTCGGCTATGATCTCCTGCGGCGAACTTCCGGAATCCGCCATCGCTTCGAAAACCGTTTTGGCGAGTTTGCCACTGATTTTTCCCTGATCGATGAGTGCGACCATGGCCGCAAGATTGTCCGGTTGGACCGGCCAGTCGGTGATGTAAAGCTTTTCGTCGAGTTTACGGTCTTTCAGCAACCGAAAGAGATCACCCGTGATCCAATTGGCGATAGCCGTGGGATTCCTGTGGGTTATCAGAGTCGATTCAAAGTAGTCGGCGACGTCTTTGCGGTTTGTCAGAAGCTCCGCATGATACGAAGGAATGTCGTACTGGGAAATAAGACGGACTTTACGGGCACCCGGCAACTCAGGTAAAGAGGCTCGAATCTCATCGATCCATTCCTCGTCGATCGCCACCGGCAATAAATCTGGGTCCGGGAAGTAACGGTAGTCGTGGGCGAACTCCTTGGTGCGCATGGAACGCGTCTCTTCCCGATCCGGGTCCCACAAACGGGTTTCTTGAATTAACCTGCCGCCGTCGGAGAGCGCTTCGATCTGCCGGCGAATTTCAAATTCAATGCCTTTTTCAACCGCCTTGAAAGAGTTGAGGTTCTTAAGTTCAACTTTTGTGCCCAGTGCGGTCGTTCCTTCGGGTCGCACGGAGACATTAGCATCGCAACGAAAGCTGCCTTCCTCCATGTTGCCATCACAGATCTCGAGATATTGAAGCATAGCTCTAAGAGTTCGCAGATAATTCCCCGCTTCTTCGGCACTTCGGATATCGGGCTCGCTTACAATCTCCAACAAAGGTACACCGGCGCGGTTCAGGTCGACGAGACTCGCGTCGCTCCGCAGATCGTGAATGTTTTTCCCGGCGTCCTCTTCCATGTGGATGCGGGTCAATCGGATCCGTTTGACGACCATGTTAACAGCGATGTCGATGTAGCCGTTGGTGCAGATAGGAAGTTCGTATTGGCTGATCTGATAGCCTTTCGGTAGATCGGGGTAAAAGTAATTTTTGCGCGCCAGACGGCTCCAACGCGCGATCTCGCAGTGCGTTGCTAGTCCCGCCCGAATCGCGAATTCCACCACTTTCTTGTTCAAAACCGGCAGGACGCCGGGGAACCCCGTACAGATCGGACAGGTATTGTGGTTAGGGGCTTGGCCGAACTTCGTCGAACAGCCGCAGAAGATCTTCGATTGGGTCAGGAGCTGGGCATGGACTTCGAGGCCAACTACCGTTTCGTATTTCATGACCGTTTAGAAATTAGGTTTCCTTTTGTGCCAGTCCGTGGACTGCTCATAGGCGTAGGCGATGGCAAGAATAGTGGATTCATCAAAATGCTTTCCGATGATCTGCATGCCGATCGGGAGTCCTTCAGAGTCAAAACCACAGGGCAAAGAGATGGCCGGTAAGCCTGTGAGATTCGCTGAGATTGTGTAAATGTCCGAAAGGTACATCCGCAATGGGTCCTGGGTCTTCTCGCCGATCTTGAAGGCCGTTGTTGGAGCTGTCGGAACTATGATCGCATCGCAACTCTTAAAGGCTTCGTCGAAGTCCTTTTTTATTAATGTCCGCACTCTTTGGGCTTTGAGATAGTAGGCGTCATAGTAGCCGGCGGAGAGCGCGTACGTGCCGAGCATGATCCGTCGTTTGACCTCCGGGCCGAATCCTTCGGCGCGACTTAACATGTAAGTTTCGGTGAGATCTTTGGCGTAGGCGCGATGGCCGTATCTCATGCCGTCGTAGCGGGCCAGATTTGAACTCGCCTCAGCAGTTGCGACGATATAATAGACGGCCACCGCGTAATCCGTGTGCGGCAGAGAAATTTCCTTGATGGCGACGCCGTTCCTTTCGAGCTGACGGATTGCGGTGCGAACTGCTTGTTCCACGTCCGGCTGTATGCCGGAGACGAAATACTCTTTTGGAATACCTATCCTCAGATCTTTGACGTCTCCGGTCAATGATGCTGAATATTGCGGAACAGGTCGGTTGGCCGATGTGGAATCCGCCGGATCATAGCCAGCGATGGCTTCGAGCATGAGCGCGCAGTCTCTGACGTCTTTGGTCATGGGTCCCACTTGGTCCATGGAGGAAGCGAAGGCAATGATACCGTAGCGGCTGACGCGGCCGTAGGTCGGTTTGAGGCCCACGACCCCACAAAAGGCCGCTGGCTGGCGGATAGAACCGCCAGTGTCGGTGCCCAAGGCGACGATGCACTGATCGGCAGCCAGGGCCGCCGCTGAACCACCAGAAGAGCCGCCGGGAACGCGATCCGTATCCCAAGGATTGCGTGTCGCAAAAAACGCCGAGTTCTCCGCGGATGAGCCCATGGCAAATTCATCAAGGTTGGTTTTGCCGGTGATAATAGCACCGCTGGCACGGAGCTTCTTAACCGTTGTGCAGTCATAGGGCGGAATGAAGTTTTCGAGAAATTTGGACGCGCAGGTGGTTCGAATACCGCGCGTGAGAAAATTATCCTTCACCGCTATCGGGATCCCGAGAAGAGAGCGAGGATTTGTGTCGCTTTTGAGCCGTTCGTCGGCTTGCTTGGCTTCCTTCAAAGCCG
>JAHKKJ010000300.1 GCA_020027655.1 Deltaproteobacteria bacterium
CGAGCGCTGCAAATGCCAAACTCGAAAAAGCAGTTAAGTCCATGTTCGCCACCGACGAACAGGTGCGAAGGGCGGACCTGAGCGTTCGAGCGGATGTAACGAAAAATGAAGTGACGCTGTCTGGTACAGAGCCGTGGAGCTGGCAAAGACCGCTCATGTTGGCGTCGTAGTCAATGACAAGATGACTATAAACCCGCGCCGATAACACCATGCAGTAGGGAGCCCATAAGGGGGTCCATGCCCGGTAATAGCAGACTGACAGCTCAAGGCGAGACCTCTGGGCCGCTCGAGTTGACACTCTCGCATAGCCTCCGCCAATCTGTCATTTTTTCGACTCGCATTGAAAACCTATGAAGTTAAAAAATGTAAACTCGTGACGTTTCGGGCCGACCATTGAGTTGTCATTGTTCAGGAGGTGCCTGGTATGATTCGGAAGCTAGCCTCAGGCGAGTATCGCCTTTATTCGAAAAAGAAGGATCCGAAGACCGGCAGGCGCCGAAACTTGGGTACTTTCAACACGCGGGCCGCGGCCGAGAAGCATGAGCGGGCGGTCCAGTACTTCAAACGCCACAAGTAGAGGCGTGCCAGCTTAATGCCTTATTTTTTGTTATGAGGGAAAGGTTCGACATTGCCGGTGGCCTGGGAATCGATCGTTTGCGGGCGCAGTGGGACGAAATCGAGCGGGTACAGCAGCGCGTCAAGATAAAACTTCTGAAAGGCACCGAATCGGACATTTGCGAAGACGGTTCACTCGACTATCCCGACCACGTCCTTGAAAAGTTCGATATCATCATCGCGAGTATCCACGCGCGTCACAAGATGGATTCCGAGCAAATGACCCAGCGGTTGTTGCGCGCGCTCAAGTTCCCGTTCTTCAAGATCTGGGGTCATCCGCTCGGCAGATTGATTGGGTCGCGTCCGCCGATCGCTTGCCGGATGGACGAGGTGCTGGATACCATCGTCGAGTCCAAATGCGCCCGCGAAGTCAACCTCGACCCGGACCGTCTCGACCTAGAGCCTCACTGGATTCGCGCCGCACGAACCCGGGGTATTAAATGCATCGTATCGACGGACGCGCATTCGATTGGCGGCCTGGCAAATTCTAATTCCTCGCTCTGCCCAGTAACGCAAACGAAAGACACTAGGCCGTCGCGCTTCTCGATCCCTATGCGAAGGAAAAGGGTACGTGAACCTATTTGACGGATTTACGAACCCAACTTAGTTTTTTTTGGACCTGCGAAGGGCGTTTGGCTTGATGACGCCCGGCGACAGTCTTCCAAAATTTAATGAATCAACGGGTTGCGCTGGTCCGAGCCAACGACTGGGGCTGCATCCGATCTCCTTGCATTCATGATCCGCGCATACTTTCCCAGAAAAGTTCGTCTACGGTTACCTGATCTCGAATCAGTCCGTCCTTGAGCAATTGCTCAACGGTCAAGGAGAGCATCGCCCGATTTTTTGAAAGTCCTGACACATAGGGATCCGGGCCAAACACCGATTCGCCCGGCTCCAGGCCCGCTTCCTTCCGAAGAATAAGCCTGGCAGCGGGGTCGCGCCGGTAGGCCTCCTGCTTCGAGCGCTCGAAGGCGTCGAACAGCGCTTCGGGAAGCCAGGGATTCTCCTCCACCACATGCCGCTGAATCCCCACAAGGTGATTGACGGGGGTGAACCCAACGGTCCGGTAAAATTCTTCCATGAAGCCTCGTCCGCCATCGGGGAACAGTGGTCGGACATTGGGCGATTTGGTGTCAATGGGGATGTTCGTGGCATTCGCAGCATCGAGCTCGCCGGACTGTAGCATCTCGTTCGCCTCGTCCTCGCGAGTCAAGAAGGTGACGGAAACCCCTGGCGGGGGATCGTCCTTCAAACCGAGCAGCACAGAATGGCTTTCGTTCCCTATCCGGCCATTATACCACGCGATATCCCGCCCCTGGATACCGTATAATCGGTCAACCATGGCTCGAAACCAGACAAAGGCGGTCTGCGTGTAATCCGCGACCGCCAGACGCTTTCCTTTCATGTCGCCCGCACCCATGATGCCCGACCGCACGTTGACCCAGGTGTTCAGCTGTAGCAATGCCCGGCTAAGAAAGATCGGGATGGCTGTCCATTGCCAACGGGCGGAAGGCCTGGAGCGAACGTTCACATAATCGGAAATGGAAAACTCGAATACGTCGAAAGCATTGTCCCTGAGCTGCGCTGCGAATAACTCGCCGGGGTTCTTGAAGGTGGTCTCCCAGTGGATGTCGACGCCCTTCACTTGGACAGCACCATCGACTAACGGCACTGACCTTGGGTTCGTAGAAAACGCGCCCTTCAATGTAAGCATCGGTGTCCTCCCTAAAAAAGGGGCTTCCGCATCTCACTGGCCAATATTTCGTTGACTAGCGACTACGCGACATTGAGTGTTCAAATGGTTCAAGCCGTTCAAATCGTTCAAACCGTTGAGACCAAAACCCTCGCTGACGAACAGAGGTTCTCGCGTCCAACCGGATCGCGATGAGCTTTCTTGGGCTCGTCGCCCACAGTTGGCCGACCGTAGAGCCTGCAGGGCTCAAGTCGGCTTTTAGCTTATAAGTGACTTTTGCTCAATATGTCGAACAATCTGCCGAGCGAGCGGACTTCGGAGATTCTCGCTTTCACACCACCATTAAGTACAAACGCTCGTGCGCTTGACAACTCCCCGGTCCGGCGATACGCCTCCCGTCAGAGAAAAAGGGTGTTTAAATTTCCTATACAGACAAGACAACTGGCAAGCGACCGTAAGGACTGACCAATGCGCAGGCGTGGGAAGCCTTCGCGGCTTGGTATCACGACATTTTCGCAGGAGGGATAAGACGTTGGCTCATGACAGATTCGGTGTACGATGGGGCCTCGCCGGGGGCACGACACTTGCCACGGTCAAGGAAGTGCGAGAAGCGGCAAGGTTTGCCGACGCTTCGGGGTTTGATGGGTTATGGGTCTCCCATGCGATGGCGGTCGACCCCATCGTGGCTCTCGCATGCGTTGGCGCAGAGGCACCGAACCTTAAAGAGTTCGGCACCTCTGTGGTGCCGCTGTACGGCCGGCACCCGATCGGCTTAGCGCAGCAGGCAATGACCGCACAAACCGCACTTGGGGGGCGCTTTACGCTCGGCATAGGCGCCGCGTCCAAACAGCAGGCCGAAGATCGCATGGGGCTCGCCTGGGATCGGCCGTTTTCGTTTACGCGCGATTTCGTTGACGGCCTTCAGCCGCTGCTGGCGGGCCAGGCGGCTCATGTGGTCGGCGACCAGCTGACCACCCGCGCCAAACTCGACATCGCCGCTCCAAACACCCCCATCCTCCTCGCCGCCCTTGGCCCACGCATGCTGCGATTCGCCGGAGAACGAGTCGAAGGCACGACGCTTGGCCAATGTGGACCTCGCACGATCGCCACCTATGTGTTGCCGCATTTGGACGCAGGTGCAGAAGCTGCCGGTCGCGACCGGCCTCGAGTTATGGCACTCGTCCGGGTATGCGTGACAGAGGACCGCAGCGGAGCCTTCGCGCTGGCGCAAGCGATCTCTGCCCGGTACCAGGCGAATCCGTCGTATGCTAGGGTCCTTGAAAAAGAAGGCTTAGCAGACCCGGCCAATCTGCATCTCATCGGAACTTGGCAAGAGGTACTCGACGGACTGGCGGCTTATGCCGAGGCAGGCGTGAGTGATCTACGCATAGAGGTGTCAGCTCACACTGAGGCGGCACGCGATTCGACACGCATGGCGCTCGCCGAGTATCTTCGCTCGTAGGTACCTGTAGTAGTGCGTATGGCGTTAGCTGATGTTAACGGCATACGCGCCTCGCCAGCCGGGGCTGCGAGTCGAGGGATGGGTCGAGGGGGCCGCTTATGCAACCAGTCGGCAACTCGCACAACGTTCATCGCCGTCGCATTGATCGTCTGTTGTTGGAGACGGGCCAAAGGGGTCAAGTCGGCTGTTAGCTTATAAGTGACGTTTCCTCAATCTGTCGAACCACCTGACGAGCGAGCGGACTTCGGAGATTCTCGCTTTCACACCGCCATTAAGTACAAAGTACAACCGCTCATGCACTTGACGGTTCGCCGCTTCGACGATATAGCTCCCGAGAGAGAAAAAGGGCGGTTAAATTTCCTATACGTATTGGTCGCCCAGGTAAAGTTGGACCGGCCCGAAATGGGCGACGTGCGCGATCGACTATCGCGTTGTGATTGCCACGGCAACAATCGAGGTCAAGCTGCCGTAAATAGGGCTGCTAGGCAGCATAGAAACAGGGAGACATACAATGACACGCATTTCCATTCTGTCGCCCGACGACATGAACAATGAACAGCGCGCCGTGATCGACGCGTCCAAGGCCAACGGCAGGCCGCATGGCGGGCCATTTTGGGCCTATATCCGCAATCCCAAACTGATGCAGAACATCCAGAACCTAGGAGCCTGTATCGCCGACAGCACCCTGTCCGCCCGCGAACAGCAGATCGTCACCTTGACCGTGGCGCGGTTCTGGGGCGCCAACTACCCGTGGGCGGTTCAGTGCCGCAACGCCCTTAAAGTTGGACTCACGCAGCAAGAGATCGACGCCATCAACGCCCGCGGCGCGCTGCCGACCGATAACAAGCGCGAATTGCTCGCGCATCAGATCGCCAACGAACTGCTCGCCGACAAGGGACTATGCGATGCCACCTATGCATCCGCCGAAGCAACCTTTAGCACTGAAGAGCTGGTAGCTCTGGTTGCCCGGGTCGGCTCGTTCTCGATGACGTGTTGCACCGCCAACGCGTTCGATATCACGCCGCCCGATGACGCACCTGCCCGCCTTAAGGCATAGAAAACGAGTTGCTCAATTTACCATTCGATAGGGTCGTGTTTTGATTTCTTGACTATCTTGTTAACTCGCTTTCCGCATCTCGCTGGCCAAGATTTCCCACATGCTTACAACAAGAAAGTTTTGGTTACTAAGGAGTTCATTGGTTACTAGACATACCAGAACTAAGGGGCGAGTCGTGGAGAGCGCGGGCAGCCAACCTAAAGGAAGCGTTCAGGCCCGGACCGTCGGAATAATCGCCCCTGGAGTGGATCGGGTGGTGGCCGACAAGGCACAAACCCATTGCCCGCGCTCGGAAGGGCTCGTCCCTTAGTTTTTGAAGAAGGAAGTTGTCTAGCTACTTATGAACTCCTCAATAAATTGACATATTATTGTCCTTGACGTATGGGTCGGCATTGCCGCCGACACTACGAGCTAGCCAAACATATTTGAAATTTGTGTCGTCTTTGAATGGCGGAATCGGAAGAAGACTCCCGCAAAGGCGCAAAGGGCGCCAAGTTTCGGAAAATAAGTAAATTTCTTTCTTTGCGTGCTTGGTGTCTTGGCGGGAAAAAATTTCTTGAAGTCGTTTTGTCA
>JAHKKJ010000301.1 GCA_020027655.1 Deltaproteobacteria bacterium
CAGCACTAAATAGTCTGTAGAAATTCCATGATGAGATGACATTCGGATTTAAGTTCTCGTTTTCCGCATCAGCCACAATGTGGATCGTCTGCCGCCTTTGCTAGGCCCTTTTCCGTTTCGCATCTCGATGATAATTGAACTACAGCGCCCTTTTACTCTTTTGGCGCAAGATGGAAATTTCCAGACGCCATTTCTTTAAGCAACTGCGGATCGCTACGAAGGAGGATTCGATGAAAAAAGCGAAATCCATGGCTCACGTCATGTCCAGCCTACTTTTCTTTTTCCTCGCAGGCCCGGTCTCTCCGCAGCCAAACTTTTACGAGGGCAAAACCATCAGCTTGATTCAGTCGAGTGAGCCCGGCGGTACGGCGGACATGCGTATAAGATCGATGATGGCTTTCCTTCCGAAGTACATTCCGGGAAATCCGACCATCTTAACAGAGTACATGCCTGGAGCGGGCGGCCGAAAAGCAGCCAACCACATCTACCGGGCGCGGCCCGACGGGTTGACCATTCTATCCAGCACGTCGGGACTGATCCCGAGCGCCATCATGGGTGAAACCGGGGTTTTGTATGATATCGACAAACTGATTTACCTGGGCACGCCCTACAGCGAATTTCATGCGGTCTTTTTCACTAGGAAAGAGCTGGGCTTGGACACGATCGACAAGCTTCGGGCCGTCTCAGGCCTCAGAGTCGGGGCTCAATCGGTCGGCCATGCAACCTACAGGGAAGGACGGGTGTTTAGCTACCTACTCGGTTTGACGAAGCCAACCTTTGTAGTTGGGTTCAGCGGGCCCGAGATCGACCTGGCTTTGGAGCGCGGTGAGGTCGATGCGCGGTCGAGCGCCACTGAATCGGTTCTTCAGCGAAACCCGGACAGGCTCGCAAAGGGTAGCAACGTGCACTTCCATTCTATCTTCGAGGCTCCGCGGGGCAATAAGCATCCGCGCTTCGGCCATCTTCCGGAGATCGAGACTTTTGGTAAATCCGACAACGAGCGAAAACTGATGACGCTGCTGCGGAATTTAAAGCGGGCCGGTGCGCCGCTTGTGCTTCCGCCGGGAACAGCCGAGGACCGCGTCCAGATTCTCCGGCAAGCATTTCGAAGCATGTTTAAAGATCCCGCTTTCCATGGGGACTATAAAAAGCGGGTTGCTGAAGAACCTTCGCCTCTTACAGCGGAGACTCTTGAGAACATGATCAGAGAGACTCCGCGAAATCCTGAGGCGATCGAACTCCTGAAAAGCCTCAATGGAGCTGGACCTCTTCCACCGCGCTAGCGCCTGCCGACGCAGCTTCCCGCGCGTTATTCAGCAGACTCCTGAGGAACGCTCGTCCAGGCTTTCGCCACTTCTCTCCTACGGGTAATAAGAGGAAGGATCAGCAGAAGCGCGGCGGCGAGGATGAAGCCAGCCGAGATCGGCCGCGCAACGAAAATAGTGAAGCTCCCAGCGGAGAGAATCAGGGATTGGCGAAGCGCCTCCTCCATCATCGGGCCGATCACCATCGCCAGGATCAACGGCGCCGCCTCGTAGTCAAACTTTTTCATCAGATACCCGAGAACCCCGAAGACCCACATCACGATGCCGTCACCGACATTGTTGGTGACACTGTAGGAGCCAATGAGGCAGAACAGGAGAATGAAAGGAAACAGGATCGCGTAGGGCACTCTGAGCAGCCGGGCCCACATTGGGATGAGGGGTAGATTCAACACGAGAAGCATGGCGTTGCCGATGTACATGCTGGTGATAATCCCCCAGAAGACATCGGGGGCTTGCTTCATTAGCAGGGGGCCGGGCTGGAGCCCGTGGATCATCAGCGCGCCAAGGAGGATCGCCATGACCGCGTTGGCCGGAATGCCGAGGGTCAAAAGCGGGATGAAGGCCCCGCCAGCGGCGGCGTTGTTCGCCGCTTCTGGTCCGGCCACACCCTCGATGACTCCAGTGCCGAACCGCTCAGGGTATTTGGATGCTTTCTTTTCAACGGCGTAAGAGACAAAGGAGGCAATGATGGCGCCGGCACCCGGAAGAACCCCCAAGAAAAATCCCAGTACCGATCCCCTCATAATCGGCAGGGTTGAGCGGCGCCAGTCCTCGCGGGTTGGAAAGAGTCCCTTGGCCGGCGTGGCGAAAATTTCCTGCTTCTGTTTTCCTCGCTCCAAGTTGAGGAGAACCTCGGAGATTCCGAAGAGTCCCATGATTACCGGCACCAGGCCCAGGCCGTCCATCAAGGTTTGAATTCCGAAGGTGAAGCGGTAGCGCCCGCTGATCGAGTCTACGCCCACACTGCCGCAGAGGAGTCCGACGGCCGCCATCATGAGCGCCTTGACCATTGACTCGCGAGCAAAGTAGGTGAGAATCGTCAGGCCCAGGACCATGAGAGAGAAATATTCCGGAGGGCCGAAGCTCAAGGCCACTTTGGCGAGGGACGGAGCCAGGAAGGTCAGGACAATAACACTCAGTGTCCCGGCGATGAAGGATCCGAACGCGGAAATCCCCAGAGCCGGACCCGCTCGTCCCTGACGCGCCATGGCGTGACCGTCTAGACAAGTGACAACCGATGCCGCCTCACCGGGGATATTCACGAGAATGGAGGTCGTTGAGCCGCCATACATTGCGCCGTAATAGATTCCGGCCAGCATGATGATGGCGGAGACCGGGGAAGCCGCAAAAGTGGAGGGGAGAAGGAGCGCGATGGCAGCCGCGGGTCCCAATCCAGGCAGAACTCCCACCAGGGTTCCGATGAATACTCCGATAAAACAATAGAAAAGATTGATCGGTTGAAGCACAACCTGAAACCCATAAAGAAGCCCTTGAAAGATTTCCATGCTCAAAAACCAAAGGGGCCTGCGGGAAGCTGAGTTTTTAGCCAGAGCTGGAAGAGCGCGTAAGAGGAAACCGCTCCGCCCAGCGCAGAGACGGCGCTGAACACCCATCCTTTGTATTCCAGACGAAGCAAGAGAAAGAGAAACAGGAACGTGATCGTCACGAAGCCGAGCGTCTCAAGCAGTAAGAGGTACGCTAAAATTGCTCCAGTCGCGAGGAGAAACTTCGACGATTTGAGGCCGGACAACGAGAGCCTGTCTCTGTTCTTGAGTGAGTTGAGGAGCAGAACGAGCGAGAGGAGTCCTAGCACGACGCCGCCCCAGAAAGGAAAGAATCCTGGACCGGGTTGGCGAACAGCCCCGAGCTTCAGATGGATCAAGCCCTCGATCGAGAAAAAAATTGCGATGGCCAACCAAAAAAGACCGCTGATCAGATCTCTCGACATAGAGGTCCGTTCGTCAATCGGTTTGAAGCCCAAAAAAGTCTTTTGCCGCAAAGGACGCAAAGGGCACAAAGTAAGGGCGGGTTTGAAACCCGCCCCCACATTTTTTTGTGTTCTATGCGTTCTTTGCGGTTAAGCATCTCCTTCTTCCGAGGCTTACTTCACCAGTCCGGCCTTCTTGGCGATCTCCTCCACGGCTTGGTACTCTTCACGCATCTCGGTGACGAGTTTTTCCGGCGGAGCGTAATCCTGCACCATGCCGAGAGGAGCCAGCTTGGCGACGATGCTGGGATCTTTAACCGCTTTTTCGATGGCTGCAACCAGAGCGGCGGTAACTTCTTTAGACACTCCCGCCGGAGCAAAGAAGGCGTACCAAACTCCATGGATGTTTTGGCGGTAGCCGATTTGAGTCAGCAATGGAACGTCCGGGTAAGGCGGCGACCGACTCGAGACGACAAGCCCCCGGACCTGTCCGCTCTGCAAATGGCCGCTAAGAGTGCCGATGGCCAGTATGGCTGCTTCAAGGTGGCCACCAAGGAGCGCCGTAGCTGCGGGCGAAGCCCCCTTGAAGGGGACCATGGTCATGCCGGCACCGGTGAGCGAGTTGATGAGCTCGAGCGCGAAGTGACCGGCCGTTCCCACGCCGGCGGTACCGACACGGATCTTTCCTGGATTCTTTTTGGCAAACTCCACCAGATCCTGAAAACGCGTGTAGGGCGCATCGCTTCGAACCACGAACATGACCGGCGTTCGGGTAGACATCCCGAGAGGGGTCAGATCCTTGAAGGAATCATACGGAGTCGTCTCAGGATTGAGAATCCGGCCCGCGATCAGGGCGGTGTTGGAGGTCAGGAGGATCGTATATCCATCCTTTTTGGCTTTCACTACGGCGTCGGTGCCTATCGTCAGTCCCCCGCCGGGTTTGTTGAGTGTAGCAACGGACACCTTCAACAACTTTGACAACTCGTCTGCCATTGCGCGGCCGGCGACATCGCCGGCATCCCCCGGCGCGAGAGGAATCACCAGGCTAATGGCCTGATTGGGATAACTCTGCGCGCGGAGATGAGACGCGCTCGACAGGAGCAATGCGACTGTTAACATGCCCAGAAGACCTTTCATCATGGCCGCCTCCCTTCTGACATACAGGTTGGTCGATGCCGGCTCGAAGCCGAAAAATTTTCTACCACGAAGGACGCAAAGTAGGGCGGGTTTCAAACCCGCCCCTACAACATATGTTCTATAAATTGCTATACGTTAAAGTTTTCGCTGCTTGCGCAAATTTTTCAGGCGGTCGCCAGTTTTGCGCAACGTTATTTGCACCGGTGGCGCTAAGCCCCCCTCTCTTCTCTCCCCCGAGACGGGGGAGATGTAAGAGGGGGACCTTTCGATTCTTTGGTTGCGGCTCCGGCCGCGCTAGGTTCTTTGTGGTTGATCATTTTTTTCTTTCCCGTCTGACCGTGAGTTTTTGGAATGGGACTTATTTTATCAGTCCGGCTTTCTTAGCGATCTCTTCCACGGTTCGATGTTCCTCGCGTATTTCAGCGAAGAGCTTCTCAGGAGGCACGTAATCTTGGACCATGCCCAGTCCGGCGAGCTTGGAGGCAACGGCAGGGTCCTTCACCGCCTTTTCAACGGCGGGAACCAGGGCTTTCGTTACCTCTGCCGGCACTCCGGCTGGTGCAAAGAAGGCGAGCCAAACACCAAAGAGGTTCTGGCGATAACCGAGCTCAGACAAGGTAGGAATTTCGGGATACTCCGGAATCTTATTCGAGGTGAGTATTCCTTTCATCGCTCCGCTCTTCATGTGGTTGATTAGCGTGCCCAGAGCCAGCACCCCTCCCTCCACATGTCCCCCCAAGATGGCAGCCACGCCAGGCGAAGCCCCTTTGAACGGCACCATGGTCAGCCCCGCCCCAGTGAGCGAGTTGATGATCTCCAGCGTAAAATGACCCACCGATCCCGCTCCCACCGTGCCGACGCGAATCTTACCCGGATTCTTTTTCGAAAACTCCACCATCTCACTGAAGCTCTTGTAAGGCGCGTCTGGCCGAACGAGCACGAGTAAGGGAAATCGCGTGGCCAATCCCAGCGGCGTAAGCTCCTTGAAGGGATCA
>JAHKKJ010000302.1 GCA_020027655.1 Deltaproteobacteria bacterium
GGCCTCGAAGTCCTCGCCGATGTCCTGTCTGAAGAAGCCTTCGACGATCAGCGCCCATCTGTCGGTGAGCCCGTATTTGCCCTCGAATCCCTTTTCGATAAGCGTCATGACCTGCGGCACGATGGTGCCGTAGATGACGACCTTGCCTTCCTTTTTGGCCGCATCCAGATTCACCGGTTGCGCCCACGCGACTGGCGCGGTAACGAAGAACGCTGCCGCCGCCCACAAGGTCAGCACCGACCTCAGAAGCACTCGCGTTGTACTCTGAATCATAAGCTCATTACCCTCCTCGTTCTTTGTTTGGTTGAACCCATGGAACTAAGCCCGCAGCAAGCTGCAGGGGCATCAAAAAAAACATTGATGACAATTTATCCCAATGTCGTCACCCCCGAATGCTTTAATCGGGGGTCCAGTCCGAGTTTCACCTGGATTCCCGCTAAAAGCATGCGGGAATGACGGAGTTAGGATTGCCACTATATGGCAACTGCCGGGAATTTGACCCAATGAGACTAAAAAACCGGCGCTCGGTCGTCCGCTTCACCCGCCCAATTCCCCGGCCATCCTGATCGCTTTTTTCCTCGCCTCTTGGGTTCCCATGGGAAGCAGAACCGGCAGGTTGAGCCCGCCCTTAATAAACGATTCCAGTTGACTGCGACATTCGCCGGCCGTTCCAGCCACGGAGTGGGCATGGACGACATCGTCACTGATGAACTTCTTGGCCGCCTCCCAATCGCGCTTTCCCACCGCTGCGGCTAGCGCCTCTTGGTCCACTCTGCCACCACCCAGGCGGATATTCTCGGCATGATGTGCATTGCGAAAGATATATGCGAGAAACATCTTGTTGGCATCGAGAGCTTCCCTTGGATTCTCGGAAACCGAGGTCGTAACGAAGCCCGCCACCGCTCGATCCGTTAAAGACCTCCCCATCTTCTCCGCGCCTTTCTTGATCTCAGTAATACATTGGCCGATGTATCCCGGTGCGCAGCCGGCTGACAATAGCACACCGTCACCGATCTCACCGCCCAGTTGGAGCATTCTTGGGCGCACCGCCGTCAAATACATTTTTACCGGTGCCGATGGCACAAACCCCATCTTCGCGCCATTGACCTGGAACACCTCGCCCTGGAAATTCACGGTCTCGCCGGTCAGAAACCGGCGCAAGATCTCGACATACTCACGCATCGTTTTCAGCGGTCGCGGCGACTCGATGCCCGCTTCCTTCAACGCCGCCGCGTTCCCAGTGCCGGGGCTGGCGATAACCCGGCCCGGAGCGAACTCTTCCATCGTGGCAATGGACATGGCGGAAATAATCGGATGGCGGGAGTAAGGGCTCATGGGCGCCGGAGCGACTTTGATTCTCTTAGTCGACGCGAGCAGCACCATGGAAGTCGTGAGAGAGTCGCGAAAGCATAAATGGTCCGACATCCAAATCGATTCCATTCCAATCTCATCGGCCAACTGTGCAAGCTCGATCATCTCGTGGATGGAATAGAATCCGTCAAAACAAAGCCCCACTCTCATGATCGTTCCCTCTCTTCCCTAGCGTCCTGTCTGCGAAGTTCGTTTAAGAACTCCGAATGTGACGGTAGCTGAATCCCCCCTTTGAAAAAGGGGGGACAGAGGGGGATTTGCTTTCGGTTAGGCGTCGAAATCCCCCTAACCCCCTTTGCCAAAGAGGGGACATACGGAATCGGACGTATCGAGGTAATCAGCGAACTTATGAGGTACACTAGAAACCTTCTTGTAAAACCTTCTGTAACTCTTTCGCTGTAACCCCCGCCAGTCCCATCTTTTCGACGGTAAGTCCGTCTTTGCGGTAATCCGTTCCACTGATGACCGAGGCGAGCCTGATCAGCGCGTCGATCACGGGAGTTTCTACACCCAATAGTCTGCCAATCTCCGCCATGGGCACCAGGCCGTAGCCGACGTCTTCCTTGATGTAGCGATGATCAAGGGTTGCCGGCGATTTAATCGTACGGTTGGGTTCGCTTTCATGGATGGCGCGGTAAATCGATCCGCTCGCACGGGCTTCCTCCGAGGTGAGCCCGGCTTGGTAAAAGATCTCGACGAACCGAAGCGGTTTCAGCCCCAACCGCTTGACGATCTCCAGACGTTCCCTATCGACCTCCTCAATCCAGGCCGCAATCGACGGGGTGATCCCTTCCCGGTAGTAGTAAAAATCGCCCGCGCTCTTTTCGATCCAACCCGCGTTCCCTAGCATACCCGCTGGATGCATGATGGCGTTTATGTTCGACAGTCCCGTTTCCAGCACATTCTCGGCTAAAATGACGTTGGGGTAAATTTCCTCGATCTCCTTGACCAATTCCGCCGATTCCTTCCCGGGAAACGCAGCGCAGCGCAAATTCGTCGTTCGCCGGTAAATCTCTACTCGTGCCGGCTGAGGCATGCGGCATATATAGGTCAAGGTGACGGTTTCGCACAGTTTAATCTTCGCTCGGCAGCCAAAGGCTCGCAGCATAGTCGCGAAATGAAGCGACCCTCCCGTGTGCCCTGGATTAAGCAGCACACGCTGACTGTCAGCCAGTTGGCGCGCCAGGTTCTTTGCCAAATATTCGTGGGCAACCGCGGGCGCCGCAATGATAATGAGATCCGCGCCGTTTACCACCGGTGGCAAATCCGGGCTAACAAGGAATGGCGCCGCGAACTTCTCTGCGCCATCCTCCACGAGCTCGATTCCACCGCGCTTGGCAATCGGCATCAACGTGCTCTCGGAACGGGAAAAAAGCCGGACTTCATATCCGCGAAGCGTGAGATCCGCCGCGGCCGCACAACCCCCATTGCCGGCGCCCAGGATTGCGACTTTCTTTATCGCCATGGAAGTTAATTCACCAGCAGCGCCGTAATGGCCTTCAGAAGATCGAGGATGGAGGATTGAGAATCGCGATCTTCAACCGTCGATCTTCGATCCTCAACTTTCAGCCTAATCCAGCCGGTAGTGCTTGAGCTTGTCCTCGTCCAACTCGATGCCGAGGCCGGGTTTTGTCGAAACCAAAATATCGCCATCGTTAAATCCGAACCCTTCGGTAATGATGTCATCCTGGTAGTAAATCCCGGCAATGCCTTTCTTGCGAGCGCCCTTCGGTGTGGAAACCGGGACGACACAACCAAACGTCACCACTGCCGTTGACGCCGCCAGGTGAATGTTTGCGGCATTGCCGACGCCGGTTTCAACGGAGCCATTGACATTGCATTTTAGCCCCGCCGCTTCGGCTACGGCAGCGACTTTTTTGGCCTTAAAAAGCCCGCCGGGTTTGGTGGTGTAGATAGAGATCATATCCGCGGCTTTTTTCTGTGCAATCTCTACAACATCCTGAACTGTCCAGGCGCTTTCGTCGGCCATGATCGGCGTATCGACTCGCTTGGCAACCTCCGCCATCTGGTCGATGCCCTCCACCGGCTGTTCCATGTAGAGCAGGTCGTACTCGGCCATCGCTTTCGTCACCTGGACCGCAACCTTTGGCGTCGGATATCCTTGATTGGCATCGACACAGATCTTGGTTTCGGGACCAAGAGCATCGCGCATCCGCCGAACCAGTTCCACGTCCCGTTTCGGATCGACGCCACCCTTGAGCTTTATCGTCTTAACCCCTTCCGACTTCGCTTGCAGCCCCTCTTCGATAGCTTTCTCAATCTCCATCAGGCCAAGGCTGTGCGCAATGCTGATGCGGTCACGGAAACAACCGCCCAGAAATTGATAGGCGGGCACTTTCAGCGCTTTACCCACGACGTCGTAGAGCGCCATGTCGACCGCCGCCTTGGCGTAGGGATACCCTTTGACGCTCCTGTCCATTAACGCGTGTATGGCTTCAAAGCGCCGCGGGTCTTGATCCTTCAACGCCGGCGCGAGGATATCGTTGATGATGTGCGCTGTTGTCTGTGGCGTTTCGCCGAAATACTTACCGTGATCGCCGCCCCAGTCTTTCAAAACCGGCGCTTCACCAAGGCCCACCAATCCATCATCGGTGTGCAATTTGATAATGACGTAAACGCCGATCGGGGTCGTCAGGCTCGCCCACTGATGCACGCGGCGGGTGGGCAGCCGGATCGGTATGGTTTCGATCTTGGTGACCTTCATCGTTTCTTGGCGCCTTTACAGAGAATCACATTCTGTGCGAACTTTACATTGCTATAGTTTAAAGTTTTCGCGGCTTGCGCAAATTTTCCGTTGATCTGGAATCCTCGAACACGGGGATTGACTCCCGCCAAGGCGCAAAGTACGCGAAGTTCGGAATCGAAAGATTGATAATTTTACAAACCGTCCTGTTCATTTTTTCCGACCTTTGCGGCCTTAGCGTCTTTGCGGGAGATATTCCGAGTTTTGGTTGCGGCTCAGCCGTGCTAGGTTCTTTCCGGTAAAGATTGTCTTCTCTCTCCTTGCGTCCTTCAGCCAACTCTCAACAGTGTATCCGTAGGTGTATAATCAGACAGCAATTCGCAGCCGGCTTCCGTCACGCAAAACATGTCTTTGTTCTGCATTCCGAATCTACCTGGAATATAAACCAGTGGTTCAAACGCTCCCACCATCCCGGCTTCGACGATCTCGCCGCCGTACCGCCCCATGTACGGCTCTTCGTGGAGATGCAAGCCGATGCCATGGGCAACAAAACTGATGGGCTCGAGCCCCAGCTCGCTGAACTTTTTCAGGAACGTCTGATAAATCTCCCTGCAACGGGCCCCGGGCTTGATTAAGTCCATCACGAGATACTTGCATTCGATCAGATTCTCCCAGATCTTTTCCTGCTCGGCCGTCGGTTGGCCGACCACGGCGGTCCGGCAGATTCCGGCCAGATAACCGTTCTTTTGACCGAAGATCTCCATCCGAATCAGATCTCCCGCGCGCAGCTTACGATCCGTGGGCCCGACGTTGGGAAATTGACTGCGCTCCCCTGATGCAATAATCATCAGCTTGTAATTTTCCGCCCCTCCGGCGAAAAGTGAACTGAGCAGGAAGCCGGCGAGATCCATTTCGCTCATTCCCGCTCTTGCCTGTCTCAAGGTATCGCCGATGGCCTTGTCTGTAAGCTTGCTTAGCAAACGGAGCAGCTCCAGCTCGTTGGGGGTTTTGACCTGCCGCGCCTGGTTAAAAATCGCGTCGGCGGCGACCCACTGAACGGCCGGAAGATTCTTTTGCACGGTGGCGAAGTCTTTGGCCGGCAAAAATTCCATCTCGATGCCGATCTTCCCGCGCTCAAGCTTGAGATCCGTTAGTGTTGCACCAAGCTTGTCCATTGGATCTTCCGTGAACTCGCAGTAGACCCGCAGATCGTCTATTCCGGCATGGGCTTTCACTGTGTTTGCCTCCATATCGATGGCAACCATGGAGATTCGCCCATCCGCCGTCACAATACAGATCGCGTG